>NZ_PDGU01000002.1:0-120900 GCF_014334955.1 Corynebacterium sp. LK33
GACAGACAAAGCAAAAATCCCGAGAGCTGCACTAATTGCAGTTTCTCGGGATTTATCTTGTGTCCGGAGGGGGACTTGAACCCCCACGCCCGTTAATAGGGCACTAGCACCTCAAGCTAGCGCGTCTGCCATTCCGCCACCCGGACCGGGTAGGAAGCACTTCCGTGCTGACCTGTGATACTGTATCCCGACTACATAATGAAACACAAATTGGCAGGTCAGAGGGGCATTAGCGCGCCAAACCTGGGTGTAATTACATCAGCGGTGTTAGCCCCGCATCCGCCTTGGATTCGCACTGAGAATCAGGCCCTGCAGATAGGGAGTCTTGTAAAGTCCCTGCAGCGCGCTCATAAAGTAGGCACACTGGTAGTTATGACTACGAATTCCAACGACACCGCAAACGACACTGCAAATGCTCCGGTTTTCCCGGGACCAGATCCGTACGCACCGCTGAAGGATTTGCCAACCTTCGAGCTGTCCTCGCCAGATATCAAGGACGGCGAGAAGATTGCGGATGAATTCCGCGCTCCGTCGAATGTTTCCCCACAACTGGATTGGGCAAATCTGCCGGAGGGCACTAAGTCCATTGCCGTGACCTGCTTCGATCCGGATGCTCCGACCGCTTCGGGCTTCTGGCACTGGGCTGTCTTCAACATTCCAGCGACCGAAAAGGGTCTGCCACAGGGAGCTGGCTCCGAAGACGGCTCTAAGCTGCCAGAAGGCGCTATCCAGCTTGTCGGCGACTCGGGCATGCGTGGTCACTACGGAGCTAACCCACCGGCGCAGCATGCCCCACACCGTTACATGTATGCGGTGCACGCGGTCGACGTGGAGAAGCTTGAAGTTCCGGAAGATGCGACGCCGACCGTGCTTGGCTTCAATCTGTACTTCCACTCGATTGCGCGTGCCATCATCACGCCGTGGTGGGAGAACGTCGGGGAGTAGGGATACGCCGCCCACACGGGCAACTCAACCGACCGGGCACGCTACTCATACAGAAAACCCCGGGGCCAGCGCCTTCATGGCAGCTGGCCCCGGGGTCACGTGTTTATTGGGTTAGGAAGC
Organism: Corynebacterium sp. LK33; assembly: GCF_014334955.1. Classification (NCBI taxonomy): domain Bacteria; kingdom Bacillati; phylum Actinomycetota; class Actinomycetes; order Mycobacteriales; family Corynebacteriaceae; genus Corynebacterium; species Corynebacterium sp. LK33. The sequence continues at coordinate 1,066 of NZ_PDGU01000002.1, forward strand.
CTCAACGGCTTTCAGCAATTAACCACGCCACGGCAGACCACAGCCGACTGCCTCCGAAATGGAGTAGAATCCCTGAGCTCGAATCTGGCGAGCCAACCCTTGGTGAATGTCACGAATCCAGTCTGGACCGCCATAAATCAACGGTGTGTAGCCCTGCAACAGGGAAGCGCCGTTGGCAATCCGCTCCCACGCCTGCTCAGCAGTTTCAATGCCGCCGACGCTGATGAGAACTAGTTTGTCTCCGACGCGCTCGTGCAGCAGCTTCAGCACCTCTAGTGACCGAGCTGCCACAGGAGCACCCGAGACTCCACCGGCCCCCATCTCCGCGACCTCATCCGCGGGCGTACGCAGACCCTCACGAGAAATGGTGGTGTTGGTAGCCACAATGCCTGCCAGCCCCAGGTCAACAGCCAGGTCAGCAACCGTGATGACATCATCGTCAGAGAGATCAGGAGCGATTTTGACCAGCACCGGCGAGTCGGTCTCCTCAGTCACCGCTGCCAGAATCGGGCGCAGTGACTCCACCGCCTGAAGGTCGCGCAGACCCGGCGTGTTCGGTGAGGAGACATTGACAACAACGTAGTCCGCCAAGCCGCCGAGCTGGCTGGCCGACTCTCGATAGTCATCGACGGCCTCTTCCAGCGGAGTCACCTTGGTCTTGCCAATGTTGATACCAATCACGTCGTCACTGCGACGCGACCGCAAGTTCTCCGCTACAGCAGCTGCGCCGGGGTTGTTGAAACCCATACGGTTCAAAATGGCGCGGTCTTCCTTCAGACGGAACAGACGCGGGCGATCATTGCCCGGCTGCGGCTTGGCAGTCACGGTTCCCAGTTCCGCGTAGCCAAAACCAATTGGCCCCCAGCAATCCGGAGCAATAGCAGCCTTGTCGAAGCCTGCGGCGAGCCCCAGCGGACGCGGGAAGTCCACGCCGAACACGGTTTGACGCAGCACAGCATCGTCAACAACGAGTAACTTGCTCACCGCCCGCTGTAGACTCTCCGACTTCTGCAGCCCCTTCAGGGTCTTCGAGATGGCCTCGTGAATCTGCTCCGGTGGGACCTGGAACATTGCCTTTAGCGCGAGTTGATAGGACTTGGCGCGAAGTTTCGAAGGCATCTACTTAGTCTCTCCCTCGGAGTCGTCTGCTCCCTTGGTGTCACCTGCACCGGTCGGTAGTTTATCGGCTGGTTCCCGAACCGACATCTCCTCACGAATCTTCTCTGCATCCTGCTTGAAATCAGCAATTGCCTTATCGACGTCCGCGGAGTCAAAAATCTGGGCCCCGTCACCGGTAGCCGAGAAGACGCCAATCTGGCCATCCTCGGTGGCAACAATCGACTGTGGATCTGCAACCGTGTTGATGTCCGCGACCTTGACTGGGGTACCCGAGCTGATGTCGTAGCCAGTCAGCTTGTTCACCTTCGTCGAAGTCACCCAGACAATTCCGCGCGATTCATCGACCGCTACCGCCCACGGAGCCTCCGGGGCCGGAGCTGCCTGGTGGAGGCGAATGACGTCAGTGGCAGTGTAAATAAGAAGCTGGTTGCCCTTGGTGTCTGCGGCAGCAATGACATGATCACCGGAAGCTACCTTGCCGACGCCGATACCCGCACGCAGCGCAGAGCCAGCGCGGGACTCATCGAGCTTGAGCTCATGCACCGAAGTCTCCGGACGGTTGACCTCTAACAGCTTGACGTCCGCGTCATTGTCCGCTTTGGGAATCTCAACGAGCTGCGACCCGTTATTGGCAGCCTTGAAGTCACTGGCCAACTCACCATCAGCGCCGAACACATCGACGACATTGCTATCCGCATGGGCACCGATGATGCGGCCGCCTTCCAGGCCAACTGCGGCGGAGTAGTTGGTGCCACGGCCGACAACGGCCGTTTCCGTAGCCTGGTCAGTAATGACGTGGATGCCATCTTCACACGGCAGCAAAGCGTTAGGGCCGCCCGGCGCGAGCTCACCACACTTCGCGCCCAGCTTCATTGATCGCTCAATTGGGTTATTCAGCGGACCGGCAAAGATTTTGTCCCCGGCCTTCAGGACAACTCGGTCGCCGACCAGCACGGCATCGGTAACGTCCTCATCAATCTTCTTGGCCCTCCCGATAGCAGTATCGGGAGCAGCGGGTGAAGCGGCCGGCACTGGCGTGGCGTTGCCCATTCCGGCATCGATGTCTCCTTCCACATCGGAGGAGCACCCTGCCAGGACCACTGCGCTAGCGGAAAGCCCCGCTAGAAGGGAGGTTATGACACGTCGACGACTGTTTTCACTCACGCTATAGAAACTACCACCCCGGCCTGATTACTTTGTGGACGCCTCCAGCCGTGGGAGGCTCTCGCATTCGTTGTGCCTTATAAGTCTTTATAAGAATGCGGTTACTGATTACAGCGTGACGTCGTCAAGCGCGTTGCAAATCTGCGGTGGCAGCGTGAGTTGTTCGGCGGTGAGGTTTTCGCGTAGCTGAGCGCGGTCTCGAGCGCCAACGAGGATCGAGGTGACGCCCGGCCGATCGCGTGCCCAGGAAATCGCTGCGACGGCAGCACTGACGCCGAGCCCCTTGGCTGCGGTGGTCAGCGCGCCTGCAACCGTGACGCCGCGCGTGTCGAGATAGTCCTGTACCTCTGCGTCGGCGTGTTCGGAAGCAGCGCGGGAGTCCTCGGGAATGATGTGCTGGTATTTGGCGGTCAAAACGCCTTGGGCCAGTGGGGCGCCACCGATAAAGCCGAGCCCCAAATGCTCACAGGCGGGCAGTAGTTCAGCCTCAGGGCTTCGCTGGAGCAGCGAGTACTCATGCTGTGCGAACACCGGAGCGATTCGATCCGCGGCGGCATGCGTCACCGCCGCCTGCCAACCGCTGTATCCACGCACTCCGGCGTAACGTACTTTCCCCGTGAGCACAGCCCATTCCAGGGTATCGGCGACCTCTTCCGGTGGGGTCAGCCCATCCCAGTAGCCGGGCGACCACAGATCAATGTGTTCGACGCCGAGGCGTGCGAGCGTATCGTCGAGGTCCTTTTGCAGTGTCTTACGCGAGCAGTCCACGCGCCTGCCGACGGGCCGCTCGGGGTGTATGCCAGATGCGACCGAGAGCACCAATTCGTCGGCGACACCGCGCTTTGCGATGACTGCACCCAGCATGTCGGCAACAGTGTCGCCGCCGTGGAGTGGGGAAGCGTCGACAAGGTTGCCTCCGGCGTCGAGGAAGTCCGTCAGGATGCGTCCGGCTTCGTCTTGCCTGGTACCCGCACCCCAGGTGGCCGTACCCAGCCCCAAGGCGGAGACGCGTAAACCGCTGTTGCCCAGAATTCGTTGTTGCACGATTTTTACTTTAGGACACCCGTGTGCGGTCGCGGGAAAAGTTCCGCGGGAGAGGTCTCGCTATCGCCGCACCGAAACCTCGCTATAGCCACAACACAAACCGGACGAGTAGCCTATACACCCGTGACTATCATGACGACACTAAGCGCCTCAGCAGATACCGCTGCCGATACCGCCGGCACCGGTATGACCTGGGCGCAGACAATCATCCTGTCCGTAGTGCAAGGTCTGACGGAATTTCTCCCGGTGAGTTCCTCGGGGCACCTTCGGATTGTCTCCGAGCTGCTGTGGGGCCAGGACGCCGGTGCATCCTTCACCGCTGTGGTGCAGCTTGGCACCGAATTGGCTGTGTTGGTGTTCTTCGCCAAGGACATCTGGCAGATCCTCACTGGCTGGTTTGCCGGTCTGTTCAATAAGGAAGCCCGCGGTTTCAACTACCGCATGGGTTGGATGGTGATTGTCGGTACGCTGCCGATTGCCATCATCGGTGTGCTGGGGAAGGACCTCATCCGCGATAACCTGCGCAATCTCTGGATTACAGCCGCTGTGTTGGTGCTTTTCTCCTTTGTCTTTATCGCCGCAGAGAAGTTCGGCCGTCGTGAGCGCAACTATGAAGAGCTGACCATGCGAGATGCCATCGTCATGGGTTTCGCGCAGTGCCTGGCGCTCATTCCGGGTGTGTCGCGCTCGGGCGGTACGGTGTCTGCCGGCCTGTTCTTGCACTTGGACCGAGAGGTTGCAACGCGCTTTTCCTTCCTGCTGGCTATCCCCGCTGTTTTCGCTGCTGGAATTTTTTCGCTTCCAGACGCGTTTGACCCTGCGGCGGGACAGGCCGCTAGTGGAGCGCAATTGGCCATCGGTACGCTGATTGCCTTCGTCGTCGGCTATGCGTCTATTGCATGGCTGCTGAAGTTCGTGTCGAACCACTCCTTCGCTTGGTTCGCCGCGTACCGCATCCCGGTCGGTTTGATTGTTATGGTGTTGCTCGGCTTCGGCACGATCAACGCTGTTTAGTGAGGTAGTGAGTATTTAATGCATTCGTGGCCCCAACCACAGGTTCCCAGTCTCGGCGATGCGCGTTTCGATGTGTTCAACCGCGCCAGCAATACAGGTAAGGCGCATTCGCTTGACGACGAAAGCTCAACATCGGTACCCCTACGCCTCTACGACACCGCGGATCAGAAGGTCTCCCAGGTGGAAGCGGGACCGGAGGCGACCATGTACGTGTGTGGCATCACACCCTATGACGCCACGCACCTGGGGCACGCAGCAACCTACCTCACCTTTGATCTGATTTACCGTCAGCTGCTGGATAATGGACACTCGGTGCATTACGTGCAGAACATCACCGATGTCGATGACCCGTTGTTCGAACGTGCGGAGCGCGATGGGGTGGACTGGCGCGAGCTGGGCACCTCGCAGATTGATTTGTTTCGCTCGGATATGGAAAACCTGTCGGTGATTCCACCGCGCGACTACATCGGCGCCATTGAGTCCGTGGGCGAGGTCGTGGAAATGGTCGAGAAGCTGCTGGAGAATGGCTCGGCCTACCAGCTCACCGATGACGAGTACCCGGATGTGTACTTCCGCAAGAGTGCCACTGAGAACTTTGGTTACGAGTCCAATTACTCGGCAGAGCAGATGGCGGAGTTCTTTGCGGAGCGCGGTGGCGACCCGGATCGCCCGGGCAAGGAGGACCCACTGGACGCGCTGGTGTGGCGTGCCGCTCGCCCCGGGGAGCCAAGCTGGGAGGCTCCTTTTGGTGCGGGCCGGCCGGGTTGGCACATTGAGTGCTCGGCGATTGCCACCAACCGCCTGGGTAAGAGCTTCGACATTCAGGGCGGTGGCTCGGATCTCGCGTTCCCGCACCACGAGTTCTCGGCGGCTCACGCTGAAGCCGCTACTGGCTGTGCACGTATGGCGCGCCATTATGTTCACGCTGGCATGATTGCGCTCGATGGCGTGAAGATGTCCAAGTCGCTGGGCAACCTGGTGTTTGTCTCCAAGCTGGTGGCCGCCGGCGTCGACCCGAGTGCTATTCGCATTGGCGTCTTCGCCAGCCATTACCGCTCTGATCGCGATTGGTCGGACGAGGTGCTGGAGGCGGCCAAGGCACGTCACGAGGCCTGGCGTGCGGCTTGCGCAACTACAAAGACTGCCACCGATGAGAAGGCTGTGAGCGCAGCAGCGGCACTGGTTGCCGATGTGCGCGCAAGCCTGGCCAATGACCTGGATACGCCGGCTGCTCTGGCCGCTATCGATGCCTGGGCTGCGGAGTGGTCCTCGGATACCAGCAACAAGGCAGATGCTGGCACAGTAACCGTCGCAGCGGGTGCCGGAGAATTCGTTGCCGCCGCGCTGGACGCGCTGCTTGGCGTTAAAATTTGAGCATGAGCAACTCAGATCTGTCTGCTGTCGAAGTAACGCAAGAGAACATCGATAAGCTAGTTGCCGATTTGCGCATGTTTGCCACCGGCAGCTACCTGCAGCCCGAGGAACGCGAGTTCTGGGAGCCACTTTTTGACGAATCGGTAGCCGACCAGGTCGGGGAAGCCCTCCGTGAGGCCGCCGCTGGTATTGATCAGGCGGCGGAACTGGCCGTCGATAAGCGAGAAGAAGCCGCAACGCAGGCGGTAGAGAACTGCCTACAGCGCGTGGCTGCGATTGAGCATGAGCACGGTGGCTCGATTTTTGATGAGGAGCTCGACGAGATTCTCGCGATTATCAATTCCGCAACGAAGGCTGTCGGTTTGGACCTGCCTGCGGTGAAGGCGGAAAGCTACTTTGAGATGGAATAACCAGCCCGATTAACGGCGCGGTTATGAAAGTAGACTAAGGTGTCTATTCATGACTGATCGCCACTCTTCCGAGTTCCTCACCGCACTGCACAGCCGTGTACTCATTGGCGATGGCGCCATGGGTACCCAGCTGCAGTCTTTTGACCTCGACGTTGACGCGGACTTCCTCGGCTACGAGGGCTGTAATGAGATTCTCAATGACACTCGTCCCGACATCATCGAGACGATTCACCGGCGTTATTTCGAGGCGGGCGCCGACCTGGTGGAAACCAATACCTTCGGCTGCAACTTCCCGAACCTCGCGGATTACGACATTGAAGACCGTATCCAGGAGCTAGCGCACAAGGGCACCGCAATCGCCCGCAAGGTCGCTGACGAAATGGGGCCGGGGCGCGAGGGTATGCGACGCTTTGTCCTCGGTTCGCTGGGCCCGGGCACGAAGCTGCCGTCTTTGGGGCACGCTCCGTACGCTCAGCTTCGCGACGCATACACCGAGGCCGGACTCGGTATGCTCTCCGGTGGCGCGGATGCGTTTTTGATTGAGACCTGTCAGGACTTGCTGCAGGTAAAGGCGGCCGTCAACGGCGTCAAGGCCGCCATGCGACAGGCTGACAAGAAGATTCCGATCGTCGTCCACGTGACCGTCGAGACCACAGGCACCATGCTGATGGGCTCGGAGATTGGTGCAGCCCTGGCAGCGCTGCAGCCGCTGGGGATCGACATGATTGGTCTGAACTGTGCAACGGGTCCGGACGAGATGAGCGAGCACCTGCGCTACCTGTCCAACTTCGCCTCCATTCCGGTATCGGTGATGCCGAATGCGGGCCTGCCAGTGCTGGGTAAGAACGGTGCGACCTACCCGCTGACCGCACCAGAGCTAGCCACAGCGCTGCGCGGCTTTGTTGAAGAGTTTGGCCTGGCGATGGTCGGTGGCTGCTGTGGTACCACACCGGAGCATGTTTCCGCTGTGCGCGATGCTATTACCGGTGCAGGCGCCTACGCCGAGCAGGGCCCTGCTGTTCAGGCAGCACGCCCATCGACGGATCCGAATGCAAAGCCAATCGATGAGGTCGCTTCTCTGTACTCGGCAACCCCGCTGACGCAGACAACCGGCATCACCATGATTGGTGAGCGCACCAACGCCAACGGTTCCAAGGCTTTCCGCGAGGCCATGCTGGCCGGCGACTGGGAGAAGTGCCTAAACACCGCCCGCGGTCAAGTCACCGATGGCGCACACATGATCGACCTGTGTGTGGACTACGTGGGGCGCGACGGTCGCAATGACATGGCAACCCTGGCATCGCAGATCGCCACCTCGGTGACGTTGCCGGTCATGCTGGACTCCACGGAACCGGAAGTTTTGAAGACTGGCCTGGAGCACCTCGGTGGTCGCTGCGCGGTCAACTCTGTGAACTTTGAAGACGGTGATGGCCCGGACTCGCGCTACCAGCGCATTATGCGCCAGGTTGTTGAGCACGGTGCTGCCGTGGTCGCTTTGACTATCGACGAAGAAGGTCAGGCGCGTACGAAGGACAAGAAGATTGAGATTGCCGAGCGCCTCATCGCCGATATCACCGGCACGTGGGGACTGCGCGAGCAGGACATTATTGTCGACTGTTTGACTTTCCCGATTTCCACTGGCCAGGAGGAAACTCGCCGCGACGGCATCGAAACCATCGAAGCCATCCGCGAACTTAAGCGTCGCCACCCGAACGTGCACACCACGCTCGGCCTATCCAACATCTCCTTCGGTCTGAACCCGGCGGCTCGCCAGGTACTCAACTCGGTGTTCCTCAACGAGTGCATCGAGGCCGGCCTGGACTCCGCCATTGCCCACAGCTCCAAGATCTTGCCGATGAACAAGATCGACGACAAACAGCGCGAAGTCGCTCTCGATATGGTGTACGACCGCCGTCGTGAAGCGGGACACCCCGACGGGGAGTACGACCCACTGCAGGTATTCATGGAGCTCTTTGAAGGAGTCTCCGCCGCTGACGCGAAGGACGCCCGGGCCGAAAAGCTTGCCGCCATGCCGCTGTTCGACCGCCTGGCGCAGCGCATCATCGACGGTGAGCGCACGGGTATCGAGGCTGACCTCGATGAGGGCATGAAGGAAAAGGAACCGCTGGCGATTGTCAACGAGGACCTGCTGCGTGGCATGCAGACCGTTGGTGACCTGTTCGGTTCCGGCCAGATGCAGCTGCCATTCGTGCTGCAGTCGGCCGAGACGATGAAGGCCGCGGTGGGCTACCTCGAGGGCTTTATGGATGCCGAGGATGCCACGGGCTCCAAGGGCTCGATTGTGCTGGCCACGGTGAAGGGCGATGTCCACGACATCGGCAAGAACCTGGTGGAGATTATTCTCTCCAACAACGGCTACACCGTGCATAACCTGGGCATTAAGCAGCCGATCGCTACGATTCTGTCCGCCGCCAAGGAACTGGATGTCGACGCCATCGGCATGTCCGGCCTGCTGGTGAAGTCCACTGTGGTGATGAAGGACAACCTGCTGGAGATCAACTCCGCCGGCGATGCCACCCGCTTCCCAGTACTGCTCGGCGGCGCCGCGCTGACGCGTAGCTACGTAGAAGACGACCTGTCCGAGCTCTACCACGGCGATGTCTACTACGGCAGGGATGCCTTCGAAGGACTGCGCATCATGGACGAGCTGATGGCAGCGAAGAAGGGCCTCGGCCCAGACGAGAATTCGCCAGAGGCCATTGCTGCCCGCGAGAAGAAGGAAGCTCGCCGCGCCCGCCGTGAGCGCTCCAAGCGCATCGCCGCGCAGCGCGCCGCCAAGGCTGCTGCTGAAGCCCCCGAGGTGCCGGAGCGTTCCGATGTCGCCGCTGATGTCCCCGTTGCGACACCGCCGTTCTGGGGAACCCGCATTGTCAAGGGCCTGCCCCTCGACGACTACCTGACCACCCTCGACGAACGCGCTCTGTTCATGGGGCAGTGGGGACTGCGCGGCACCCGCGGCGACGAGGGGCCGAGTTACGAGGAACTGGTCGAATCCGATGGTCGTCCACGCCTGCGCGCATGGCTGCAGCGCCTGCGCGCCGAGAACATCCTCCAGCATGCGGCTGTCGTCTATGGCTACTTCCCAGCAGTTTCTGAGGGCGATACCGTACACGTACTGCCGCTACCTGCGGAAGGGGAGCAGCCCGACCCCGCGGCAGAGCCAGTGGTGTCCTGGACCTTCCCGCGCCAGCAGCGTGGTCGCTTCCTATGCATTGCTGACTTCATTCGCTCGCGCGAAGATGCCATCGCCGCAGGACAGACCGACGTCATGCCGTTCCAGCTGGTGACCATGGGACAGCCCATCGCTGACTTCGCCAACGATATTTACGCCAAGAACGAATACCGCGACTACCTGGAGGTTCACGGTATCGGCGTGCAGCTCACCGAGGCACTGGCCGAGTACTGGCACCAGCGCATTCGCTCCGAGCTCGCGTTCTCCGACGGCACAAGTGTTGGCGCGGAAGACTCCGACGATACCCAGGACTTCTTTGACCTGAAGTACCGCGGCGCTCGTTACTCCTTCGGCTATGGTTCCTGTCCGGATCTGACCTTCCGTCAGGGCATGATTGACCTGCTGCAGCCGGAGCGCATCGGCGTGGAACTCTCGGAGGAGCTCCAGCTGCACCCAGAGCAGTCCACCGATGCGTTCGTGCTCTACCACCCGGAAGCGAAGTACTTTAACGTGTAGCTTCGCGTTATCCCTGCGGTCGCACCAGCAAGGTCTGCATGCTGCGGCCGATGGGGCCGTGCACATCGTAGAGCTCGCCCGCGGTCATGCCGATTCCGTCCGGCCCAATGGAACCGCGGGCGGCGATGCCAACCCAGCCGCCGTCTTCCGGCTGCGACTCCGATTCCGCCGACTTCTCCGAGGCGCCGAGCTGGGGGAGTCGGTGCAGGTGAACCACTAAGTCGGTATTCATAAACGCCCACTGGTGCGGGCTCAGCGTGGCCCCGATACCGTTGGCGGTATCAGCTACCTGCATGACTCGCTCCACCGCAGTCGGCTCCTCCCCGAGCACGATTGGGTACTGCGCGCGAACCCAGTGAATCTGTGTCTCGGCCAGCTCTTCCGTCGCCCCTGCGCGGGCTTCAATTGATTCGATGTAGCCGCCACTCCAATCGTCGGTAAGCGGAATGTACTCGGCGCTGCATTCCTCCGGCCCGGGCACCTGCTTGTCGAATGCACGCTCAATATCCCGCGTATCCGCAGTGGCCATCATCCATGCGGACGCCGTGGCAACTGGCCGCCAGGCACCCTTGACGTCGGCAAGCAATTCGGCTTCGACCTTGGCAATCTGCCGCCCCGAGCGCGAGACCCATGAGCGCGCGCGGAGCTCCGTGTACGGTACAGCCGACAACAGATCCACGGCGATGCGAGTAATACGCATCCCCTCGCTTTCCAGACGGCGGCGCTCCAACATGCGCGTCAGCAGCGCCGACGGCGGCGCACCGTGCTGAAACGGCCCCCACGCCCCATAAGTGAAGCTGGTGGGCATGAAGCGCTCGTAGCTGAGCTCGCCTTCGGTGACCGTCCCTAGCGGAATGAAATATGCCTCGGGTTGGTCGATAGCCTGGGCGAGCGAATCTTCAGTGGTTGTCATAGCGAGTCGATGCCTTTCATTCACGCGGGACACGTTCATGCGGTGGTTTCATGCAGCACCGCAACATACTTTCCTTCCTGAAACTCTAAACCTTCATCCGACGGTTTTGCTGACATAATCGCTAAATGCTTGATTGCCTGGCATAGTCGCATGGTGTGAAAGCAATTTTGTGGGACATGGACGGCAGCCTCATCAACACGGAACCTCTGTGGGAGATTGCCACGTACGACCTCTCGGAATTCGTAGGCCGTCGCCTGACTCCGGAGTTGCGCTTGCAATGCGTCGGCAACACGCTCTGGGACACACTGTCGATTTGTGCTGATCATGCGGGACGCACGCTTGACGACGAGCTGTTTGCCTCGGGCTCCCAATTCGTCGAAGGTCGCTTCACTGAATTGGTTCTAGAACATGGGGTGGAGTGGCGCCCGGGTGTGCCGGAGATTTTGGACCAGGCCCGGACTGCTGACATTCCGGTGGTGTTGGTGACCAATACCCGTCGGCACGTGGCGCAACCCTGCATTGATGTCATGGGGGAGCAGCACTTCGCCGCAACAGTGTGTAGCGATGAGGTGGCCAACGGCAAACCGGCACCGGATCCGTACTTGCGTGGCGCAGAGCTAGCCGGATTTGCGCCAGAGGACTGCCTGGCTATCGAAGATTCCTCAACGGGGGTGCGCTCTGCACTCGCTGCGGGATGCACGGTGGTGTGGAATCCAATGCCGGATGTGAGCGTTTCGCAGGCTGATGTGGAGACGTTAGTACCCCCGGCGCGCTTCATTTCGGGCAATTTGGATACCTCGAATTTGGGCTTATTGCGGGCTGCTTTCGCGGGCGAGTAGACGACATGGAACAATAGACCGGGTGAAGAACTTTGATGACCTGTTTGCAGAGCTGAAGGAAAAAGCACAGTCGCGCCCCGAGGGATCGGGCACAGTCAAGGCGCTGGACGCTGGTGTGCATTTCCAGGGCAAGAAAATTGTCGAAGAGGCCGGTGAGGTCTGGCTTGCAGCTGAGCACGAATCTGACGAAGCCCTCGCAGAGGAGATTTCGCAGCTGTTGTACTGGCTGCAGGTGGTCATGGTCGGTCGCGGGCTGAGCCCCGAGGATGTTTACAAGTACCTGTAGGAGAAATCAACACCATGCTGCGTATTGCCGTGCCCAACAAGGGATCGCTGTCCGAGGCGGCAGTCGAAATCCTGAAGGAAGCTGGCTACCCGGGTCGAGGCGACTCCAAGAGCCTGACCATCCACGACGAAGCCAACGACATTGAGTTTTTCTTCCTCCGCCCGAAGGATATTCCTATCTACGTTGGCAACGGCCATCTGGATTTGGGCATCACCGGCCGCGACCTGGCCGCTGACTCGCTGGCTCCGGTCGATGAGGTTCTGAATCTGGGCTTCGGCGCCTCGACCTTCCGCTACGCCGCTCCGGCCGATGAGGAGTGGACCGTAGAAGCTCTGGAGGGCAAGCGCATTGCCACCTCGTACCCGAATCTGGTGCGCGAGGATCTGAAGGCTCGTGGCATTAACGCCACCGTCATTCGCCTTGATGGTGCAGTGGAGATTTCCATCCGCTTGGGAGTTGCCGACGTTATCGCCGATGTTGTCTCCACCGGTCGTACCCTGCGCAAGCAGGGATTGAAGCCATTCGGCGATGTTTTGGTCAGCTCTGAGGCAGTTGTTGTCGGACGCAAGGGTGTAGAGGTCACCGAGGAGCAGCAGGTGTTCCTGCGTCGCATGACCGGCATTCTGCATGCCAAGACGTACTTGATGATTGACTACAACATCCGTGCGTCCGCGCTGGAAGAGGCATCCAAGCTCACCCCGGGACTGTCTGGCCCGACCGTGTCGCCGCTGGCTAACGAGGATTGGGTAGCAGTTCGCGCGCTAGTTCCGAAGGCAGAGGCCAACCCGCTCATGGATGCCCTGGCGAAGATTGGTGCCGAGGCGATTTTGGCCTCGAATATCCGTATCGCGCGTATTTAGTGGAGACGTGACCTGCTCGAGGGGTGAGGGGGCGTGCCTTCTCAAGTAGGGGCCCATTTCGAGATGGATCCCCATCTCGAGCGGGGAACTGACCAATGCATTTTCACTCCCACCTACGTCGACGTAAGTAGTAGGCTTGACACTAAGAGTGCGCACGGCGTTAGCCGTACTGACATAGTCCCCTTATGCCGGAAAAGCGGCAGTTGCGCCAGCGCTGTAGTTTTGACGGTGTAACCGCAGCGCCACGAATTGTGGTTCATAAGACTGCGCCTACGAGAAGGGATTGCTTCCACATGTCCGCAACACGTACCGAGGTCGACCTGCTTGGCTCTATGGAGGTTCCAGCAGAGGCTTACTACGGCATCCACACCCTGCGCGCAATCGACAACTACCAAATCTCAGCCAAGACCATCAACGACGTGCCCGAATTCATTCGTGGCATGGTGATGGTGAAGAAGGCCACGGCCATTGCCAACCAGCGCGTCCACACGCTGCCCAGCGATGTTGCAGACATCATCGTCGCCGCATGTGATGAAATTCTGGAAAAGGGACGCTGCATGGATCAGTTTCCGATCGATGTTTTCCAGGGTGGCGCTGGCACCAGTCTCAACATGAACACCAACGAGGTCATCGCTAACCTCGCTCTGGAACTGCTCGGTCTGGAAAAGGGCCGATACGACGTCATTCACCCCAACGATGATGTCAACCAGTGCCAGTCAACCAACGACGCCTACCCAACAGGTTTCCGTCTTGCCATCCACATGTCGCTACTGAGCTTGCAGAAGCACTTCGACTCCCTGGTTGAGGCCCTACACGCCAAGGGTGATGAATTCAACGACATCATCACAATGGGCCGCACGCAGCTGCAGGATGCCGTTCCAATGACCCTGGGACAGGCTTTCCACGCATTTGCCCACAACCTTGAGGAAGAGCAGGAGTCCATCGCAACTGCGTCGGCACGCCTGCTGCAAATCAACCTGGGAGCAACCGCTATCGGTACCGGCGTGAATGCGCCGGCAGGCTACCGCGAGGCCGTGACCCAGGCGCTACGTGAGGTCAGTGGCTTTAAGGTGACCTCTGCGAAGGACCTGATCGAAGCCACCAGCGATACCGGCGCCTACGTCAGCGTGCATGCATCCCTGAAGCGTGCGGCCATGAAGATTTCCAAGATGTGCAACGACCTGCGCCTGCTGGCATCGGGTCCACGAGCAGGACTGAATGAAATCAACCTGCCGGAGCGCGCCGCTGGGTCTTCGATTATGCCGGCAAAAGTTAACCCGGTAATCCCGGAGGTCGCGAACCAGGCCTGCTTCAAGGTCTTCGGCAACGACGTGACCCTGACCTGGGCAGCCGAGGCCGGTCAGTTGCAGCTAAACGTGATGGAGCCTGTCATCGGCGCATGCCTCTTCGAATCGATTGAACTGCTGCGCAACGCTACCGATACTCTGCGCGACAAGTGCATTACCGGCATCACCGCTAACCCGGAAGTCTGCCGCGGCTATGTGGAAAACTCCATCGGTATCGTGACCTACCTGAATCCGGTCATTGGCCACCACGAGGGCGATATGGTCGGCAAGGAAGCCGCTCGCACCGGCCGCTCCGTCCGGGACATTGTCCTCGAACGCGGGCTGATGGACGAGAAGGAGCTCAACCAGGTCCTGAGCACCGAGAACCTCATGCACCCGGAATATCGGGGTAAGCGCTATGTGGCAGGGGAGTCTCGCCTCGACGATCTGTCCTAAGCGGCAACAAGTCTAACGAGTGACTTTTCGGAGATACACATGTTAGTTGCCGTCCAGATCTTTATCGTTCTAGCAGCGATTGTCCTTGGCGCGCGTCTTGGTTCAATCGCTATCGGATTCGCCGGTGGGCTGGGCGTTTTGGCGCTGGGCATCACCGGGGTTCCGGTCACCAAAGACGACATTCCGTTCGATGTCATCGGCATCATTATGTCGGTAATCGCGGCAATTGCCGCTATGCAGAAGGCCGGAGGCATGGACTACCTCGTCCACATTGCCGAACGGTTGCTGCGCAAGAATCCACGACACATCACCTACTGGGCCCCGGTTGTCACCTACCTGATGACACTGCTCGCCGGCACCGGCCACACCGCATTTTCCACCCTCCCAGTTATCGCCGAAGTATCCAAGGAGGGAGGCGTTCGCCCGTCCCGCCCGCTGTCCGTGGCGGTCATCGCATCTCAGTTGGCGATTACGGCATCACCCATTTCAGCGGCTGTGGTGCTGATGGCTTCGCTCATGGAACCCCGCGGCGTTGGTTATCTCACACTCCTGGCGATTGTCATTCCTTCGACGTTCCTCGCCATCCTTCCGACCGCCTTTGTCACGAATCACCTAGGCAAAGAGCTTGACGACGATCCGGAGTATCAAAGCCGCTTGGAAAAGGGGTTAGTCTCCAAGCCACGTGGCCAGATGAGCGAATACGTGCCAACCAAGTCGGCCAAGTGGTCCGTGGCGATTTTCCTACTCTCGATTCTCGCGGTGATGGTCTACGCGACCATCAGCACTGAACAGGTCGGCCTCATCGCTGACCCCACGCTCCCACGAAACGAGGCGATCATGTCAATCATGTTGACCGCCGCCACTGTTATCGTGCTGGCCTGCAAGTTGGACGCGGCAACCATTTTGAACACACCGGTGTTCAAATCGGGCATGTCCGCCAGCGTCTGCGTTCTCGGTGTGGCGTGGCTGGGAACCACAATTATCAACCACTACATCGACGACATTAAGGCCGCGTCCGGCAGCCTACTGACCACAATGCCGTGGATGCTGGCAATCGTGCTATTCTTTGCGGCCGCATTGCTGTACTCGCAGGCGGCCACGGCAAAGGCCATCATGCCCGCTGCACTCGCGGTGGGAGTTTCTCCCATCACTGCGATTGCTTCCTTCGCAGCGACTTCCGCGCTATTCGTACTGCCTACTTACCCGACGCTCCTTGCCGCGGTGGAGATGGACGACACTGGCACAACCCGAATTGGCAAATACGTGTTTAACCACTCGTTCCTCATCCCAGGCACCTTATGTATTGCCCTGTCCGTCGCGTTCGGTTTCGCCTTCGGCAGCGCACTGCTGTAGTGGGGGGGGGGACTACCTAAAACACCGCATAGAGAAACTGACTAGGTTTATGCCAAAATCAAAGCTGTGAATTCCATTCACCTGTCATAAACCTAGTCAGTAACTTGTATTGACACCGTTACCGCCGACGGCGGCACCCCGCGAAAGCTAACATCGCCGCGAGAGCCACCCCCATCCGCAGCTTTTACTCAGTGCCGCCATCGCCGACAGCACCCGGCCAACCGGGGTACTCCGGTGTGACCCCGCCATAGGCAGGGCACATCTCCTGGAAAGAACACCACCCGCAGAGCTTGGACTTCTTCGGTACAAAGTCACCGTTTTCACCGTCGCGCACGATCGCCGACCACAAGTCGGCAATCTCCGCTTGGAAGGCCTCTAATTCTGTCGCGTTGGGACTCAGCACCAGATCATCGGCAACCTTCAGGTACATCAACCGCAACTGTTCCGGGATACGACCGGTGAGCCGCCACCACATCAGCGCGTAAAACCGCATCTGGAAGAGCGCCTCATCCTGGAAGCGAGGAGAGGGCTTCTTGCCCGTCTTGTAGTCGACAATCCGGACCTCACCGGTCGGGGCAATATCGACGCGGTCGATAAAACCACGAAGTGGCACTGACAATGGCACAGTCTGATCCGCATCCGGATCGATAACCAGCTGAACGAACTTTTCCATCTCGGCCGCATCGAAGCCCATGGGGTTTTCCATCATGAAATACCCCTTGAGCAGGCCGCGGCATTCGACCAGGAAGTCGTAGTAATCATCCTCCGGAACTAGCTCAATCAGTTCCTCGTCCTTTGCACGCATGTCCTCCCAGGTCGGCTTCAGCCGTTTCACCGCTGCGGGGTAAGTGCGTTCTTCACGGGGCCAGGCATGCATCTGTTCGAGCACAGCATGCACCAACGTGCCCTTGACCTGCGCGACAGTCGACGGCTCCGGAATCTTGTCAATCGCACGGAACCGGTACTTCAGCGGGCACTGGCGGTAGTCATTAGCTCTCGACGGCGACAGCGCCAACTTAGAGCGGCGGGAAGGCTGAACTGCTGACTTAGAACTTTGGGCATTGTCGGGCATACTAGCCAGGTTAGAGTACCGCCCGGATTTGGCTGCACCCGACACAACCCGACCCAACCAAACCGAACCAGACCCACCCCGACCCAACCAAACCCCAAAAAGGAGCCCACACACCTATGGCATTGAGCGGACCATTCCAGGTCGGCGACCGAGTCCAGCTGACTGACTCGAAGAATCGCCACTTCACCGTCATCCTCGAGGAGGGTGGCAAGTTCTTCACTCACCGCGGCACCATCCTCCACGACGACCTCATCGGCGCCAAGGAAGGCACCACCGTCACCTCCGGCGAAGGCACCGTCTACCTGGCGATGCGTCACTTGCTGGTCGATTACGTCCTGTCCATGCCGCGCGGTGCTGCGGTGATTTACCCGAAGGATGCTGCACAGATCATCGTCGAGGGCGACATCTTCCCAGGTGCGCGCGTGTTGGAGGCCGGCGCTGGTTCCGGCGCGCTCAGCCTCAACCTGCTCCGCGCCATCGGCGCTGACGGGCAGCTTATTTCCTACGAGGTCCGCGAGGACCACATCGAGCACGCGGAACGCAACGTTGTCGACTTCATGGGTCACAAGCCCGACAACTGGGACTTGCGCCTGGGCGATCTCAACGAGGCCTCCGTCGAGTCGCTCGGCGGCCCGGTCGACCGAGTCATTCTGGACATGCTCGCTCCATGGGAATGCCTGGACACCGTTTCGAAGGTGCTTCAGCCTGGCGGCGTGCTCATGGTCTATGTCGCCACCGTTCCGCAGCTAATGAAGGTCATGGAGGGCATCCGCGCGCAGAAGTGCTTCACCGAACCACGCGCCTGGGAATCCCTGGTCCGCGACTGGAATGTTCAGGATCTCTCCGTCCGCCCGGCGCACCGTATGCAGGCGCATACCGCATTCCTGGTGTGGGCACGCAGGCTTGCCGACGGCACGGTGCCTCCGCGCCCACAGCGACGAAATCAAAAGAAACTCTAAACCCGCCGCTACGCGCTGGGAGGTGTAGCCGTCGTAAAGCGTGATGCGACACACGGTCTAAATCGACCAAGCAACAACGGCATCTGGCCCTATGGGTAATCTGGGATACATGACAACGCCGTCTGACAAAATCCGTGATCTTGAGCAGAAGAACTACAACCTCGGCATTCGTAATAATCGCCTGGTTGAGCTGTTGCGGGACTCCCGTAACAAGCTAGAGCTACTGCGCCAAGACATGGAGGACATGCTGGAGCCGCCTAGCACGTACGGTATTTTCCTTAAGCCGGGGCCGGAGAAAGGCACCGCAGAGGTTTTTACCGGAAATCGACGGATGCGCCTGCGGGTGCAGCCGGAGATTAATGAGCGGGCGCTTCGGCCGGGTGCGCAGGTGCGTCTGAATGAGGGCTCGATAATCGTGGAGGACTGCGGTTATCCGGAAAGCGGCGACATCGCCAATGTTCGTGAGGTGCTGCCGGATCGGGAACGCATTTTGGCCTCGGATACTCACGGTGAGGAATTCGTGGTGTCTCTGGCGGGGGATCTGTCGCCGAAGCCGGGGGACTCGGTGATGATTGACCGCAAGTCGGGCTATGCGTTTGAGGTCATTCCGAAATCCGAGGTGGAAAACCTGGTGCTGGAAGAGGTACCGGATGTCACCTACACGGATATCGGTGGTCTGGATAGCCAGATTGAGCAGATTCACGACGCCGTGGAGATGCCGTTCCTGCAGCCAGAACTGTTTGAGCAGTACAACCTGCGTCCACCGAAGGGTGTGCTGCTCTACGGCCCTCCCGGCAATGGTAAGACGCTGATCGCCAAGGCTGTGGCTAATTCGTTGGCGCACAAGATTGCGCTATCCCGGGGTAAGACCGAGGCGGAGGCGCAGCGGGCGCAGTCGTACTTCTTAAATGTCAAGGGCCCGGAGCTGCTGAACAAGTTCGTGGGTGAGACGGAGCGTCAGATTCGCCTGATTTTTGACCGCGCTCGTGACATTGCCGAGGATGGCAAGCCGGTTATTGTCTTCTTCGATGAGATGGACTCGATTTTCCGCACTCGTGGTTCGGGCATCTCCTCGGATATGGAAAACACAGTGGTCCCGCAGCTGCTCAGTGAACTTGACGGTGTGGAGGGGCTGGAAAACGTCATCGTGATTGGTGCCACCAACCGCGAGGAGATGATTGACCCGGCAATTCTGCGCCCGGGACGCCTGGATGTGAAGATCCGCATTGAGCGCCCGAATGAGGCTGCGGCGAAGGATATCTTCCGCAAGTATTTAACCCCTGAGCTGCCGTATAACGCAGCCGAGGTGGAAGCGCGCGGTGGGGTGGAGCAGAATGTCGCACACCTCATTGACCAGGTTGTTGAGCGGATGTACGCCAAGACGGAAGAAAACGAGTACGTGCGGATTCGCTATGCCGATGGCACCAGCGAAGTTATGTACTACCGCGATTTCAACTCCGGCGCGATGATTTCCAACATCGTCGACCGTGCGAAGAAGTCCGCCATCAAGTCGGTTATCGCTGGCGGCGAGGCTGGTATTAGCTTGGATCACCTGCTGTCTGCAGTGGCGGAGGAGTTCGCGCAGAACGAGGACCTGCCAAACACCTCGAACCCGGATGAGTGGGCTCGCATCTCCGGTCGTCCAGCGGCGCGCGTTGCCTCGGTCGAGGTGATTCGCCATGGCTAAATCCGCCGCCAGTTCTGCACAGTCGAACCGCTTCTTCGGCACGGAGATTGAGTACGGCATTTCCAGCCCGGACAACCCGGATGTCAGCCCAATTCTCACCTCCACGCAGGCCGTGCTCGCTTTCGCGCACGAGCAGGAGGAGGGCCTGTCGGGGCGCATCCGCTGGGATTACGCACCAGAGTCGCCACTGCGCGACAGCCGTGGTTTCGACCTGCGCCGTTACCACCAGCCACCGATTGTTGACCCGAATGCCGTCGGCGCTGCAAACCTGCTGGTGCAAAATGGTGCCCGTTTCTACGTCGATCACGCGCACCCGGAGTACTCCTCGCCAGAGACGGCAACTGCCCGCGAAGCGGTTATTGCTGATCGCGCAGGTGACAAGATTATGCTGCGCGCAGCTCAGCTTGCCGCCGAAGCCACCGACGCCGAGGGCAATCTAGGTCCGACGCTGAAGCTCTACCGCAACAATGTCGATGGCAAGGGCGCCTCGTATGGTGCCCACGAGAACTACCTCTTCTCCCGAGAAACCGAGTTCGATGACATTGTCGCCGGTCTGACGCCGTTTTTCGTCACTCGCCAGGTGTTCACGGGCGCTGGTCGCGTAGGTCTGGGGCAAACGGGGCAGGAGTCGGGTTTCCAGATTTCGCAGCGTGCGGACTACATCGAGACTGAGGTCTCGCTGGAGACCACTTTGAACCGCGGCATCATCAACACCCGCGATGAACCACACGCCGACTCCAATCGCTTCCGCCGCCTGCACGTCATCATCGGGGATGCCAACATGAGTGAGGTCGCCACCTTCCTCAAGCTGGGCACCACAGGTTTGGTCATCGACGCCATCGAGGACGGCGTGCGTTTCGACGACCTGCAGTTCCGCAACCCCGTCGAGGCTGTCCATAAGGTCTCCCGAGACCTGACTTGCACCGAGAAGCTGCAGCTGGCAGACCATGTCACTTGGATGTCCGCAGTGGAAATGCAGTACGAGTACCTGCGTCGCGTGGAGAGCTACGACCAGCAGGGCGACGTCGTCAAGCTCTGGCGTGAAGTGCTCGACGTGCTTTCCGACGACCCCCGCAAGGCAGCCCACCTGCTGGATTGGGTGGCGAAATACAACCTCATGGAGGGCCTGCGTACCCGCCTGGGCGCGGGCTGGGACCACCCGAAGTTGGCGTTGATTGATATTCAGTACTCGGATATTGATCCGGCTCGTGGGCTGTACCATGCGCTGGTGCGCCGTGGTTCGATGCGCACGCTCGTGACAGAGGAAGAAGTCGACCGCGCGGTTGAATACGCGCCGGAATCCACGCGTGCGTATGTACGCGGTGGCATTCTGCGCCGCTTTGGCAAGGATGTCGTCGCGGGCAGTTGGACCAGCTTGGTGGTGGACACCGCGGGGGTGTATCGGAGCACTCGTGACGTGGAGTCGCCTGGAATTACGCTGGCCTACATTACGCTGGATGAAGTTGACCGTTTCACTGCCGCAGAATGCGGTGACGTGTTGGAGTCTGCGGAGACAGTGGCCGAGGTGGTCGAGCATCTGCGTACGCTCGGGGCTATCCGCGAACAATAGGCACGCATAGTGCAGTAATAGAGCAGTAATACTCAAAAGTTTTTCTTGAAGGAGCAAAATCATGGCTGGTAACACTCAGGTTTTCGGCGGCGGTTCCGGCGGAGGCGACGAGGAAGAGTTCGGCGAGGTCGCTGGCGGCGGTCAGGCTCAGGAGCACGTTGCAGCTGCTGACGACCTGCTGGATGAAATTGATGGTCTGCTGGAGAACAACGCCGAGGAGTTCGTGCGCTCGTATGTCCAGAAGGGTGGACAGTAAAAAGTGACTGACCAGCAGGTAGGGCAGCAGGAACCGGAAGCAACGCCGACACCGGTACCGGCGCAGGCGTTGACCCGACGCATCACCGGCATTGAGACCGAGTTCGGCATCACTCTGACGCTGGATGGCTCGCGCCGTCTGGGACCGGATGAGATTGCCCGCTACATGTTCCGCCCGGTGATCGCTAAGTACGGGGCAACCAACATTTTCACCCCCAATGCTGGTCGTATGTACCTCGATGTCGGAAGCCACCCGGAGTACGCCACCGCTGAGTGCGATTCGGTCTCGCAGCTGGTAGCGTACGACCGCTCGGGCGAGGTCATCTTGAATGAACTCGCTGAAAAGGCTGAAGCAGAGCTTGCCGACGAGGGCATCGGTGGCAAGGTCTACCTGCTGAAGAACAACGTTGATACCGTCGGTAACTCCTACGGTTGTCACGAAAACTACCTGGTTGGACGTGAACTGGGACTGAAGTCCCTATCCAAACTGCTGTTACCTTTCTTGGTTACACGACAGCTCATTTGTGGCGCGGGGAAGATTTTCCTGCCGTACCCAACCTCGCCGTATCACAACGATCCGATTCAGTACTGCTTCTCGCAGCGCGCGGATCATGTGTGGGAGGGTGTCTCCAGTGCAACGACGCGCTCCCGGCCGATTATTAACACCCGCGATGAGCCACACGCGGACTCCAACCGATTCCGCCGCTTGCACGTCATCGTGGGCGACTCCAACATGAGTGAGACGACGACTGCGCTCAAAATTGGCTCCACTCAGCTGGTACTGGAGATGATTGAAGCCGGCGTGAAGTTGCCGGACTTCGAAGTCGCCAACGAAATCAAGTCCATCCGTGCGGTGAGCCGCGATATGACTGGCAAGGCCGAGATTCCACTGCGAAGTGGCGAAACTGCCACCGCGCTGCAGATTCAACGCGAGTTCCTGGACGCTGCGACGGAGTGGCTGAAGGTCCGCGAAGAAAACATGGTCAATGAAGACAAGGGCATTGCCGGTGCCGGCACGTCCAACGAAGAAATGAGCCGCATTGTCGAGCTGTGGGGTCGCGCGCTCGATGCCGTGGAAACCGGTGACTGGTCTCTCATTGAGCACGACATTGACTGGGCCATTAAGTACTCGCTCATGAAACGCTACCTGGATCGCGGTCTAACGCTGGAGGACCCCAAGCTTCATCAAATCGACTTGGCCTACCACGACATCCGTCCCGGCCGAGGCATCTTCCGCGCGCTGGAAGCCCGTGGCATTGCCTCGCGGTGGATCACCGATGAGCAGGTCGCTGAGGCGGTCCGCATCGCACCGCCAACTACTCGTGCGAAGCTGCGCGGTGATTTCCTCGTTGCAGCCGAAGACTCCAGTTTGAAGACCGTAGTGGACTGGACACACCTGAAAATCTCCGGCGACGATCCCATCTCCACTATGCTCGGCGACCCCTTTGCCACGGAAAACGATGAGGTCAATGAGATGATCGAGATTCTGACGGCCGCGAAGAAGACCTCGGATACGGATTCGAATAACTAGTTCCGTCCCCGGAAACTGCCCCAGGAAAAGGAGCCCCACAGTCGTGTCTGTCTCACCGGTATCGGAAAACCCCGGATCCGCTGCGATCAGTGAGAACCAACGTCAGGTTCAGCTGCTGTTGGCGCTTGCCGACGACACCGGGTGGGTCAGCGAGTCGTGGATCTCCAAACATGTCGAGGGTTACTCCCGTGTTTCCGAGGATTCCCGGGCTCGTTATTTACGTGCGGACACCGCGGCACTCCTGGCAGCCGGGGTCCCGGTGGAGGTTTCGTCGTCAAGCGCGGGCGATAAGGTCAAACGTCTGCGCCTGAACAGACTACGGTGGCCCCAGCACGACCCCGAGTTCACTGAAGCGGAGGCTTCGGTGGTTTTCCAGGCGGCGAATGCGGCGTTTGGTTCGGAGGAGCTGAGCTCGACGGCTGTGGCGGCGTGGCGGAAGCTCGCATCGTTTGCGCAGCGCAGCGCCATTGCGAAGCCGGATGAGTCGGTGGTGGTGGCCGATGCGGTGGATATGAGTCGAGTGGATTTCAGCACACTGCTGACTGCAATGACCTCGCCGCGCCGGACAGTGGAGATGTGGTACTCCCGCCAGTACGGCGTGGATGATGAACTGCGCGTGCTGGAGCCGTGGGGTCTGATTAACCTGCGCGGGCGCTTTTATGTGTTGGGCTTTGATCCGCAGCGTGAGGCGGCGCGTATGTTCCGGCTCAGCCGTATCCGCGATGTGTCGGATACAGGGACGTCGGCGACCCAGCCAATGCCCGATGGTGACTTGCAACAGATTGCGGAAAACATGTTGCACCGCGGTGGCAAGACCTATCAGGCGGTTGTTCGTATCGCTCCGAATACCTGCGCTGATGTGGTGATGAAAGCGACCGCGTTGGGGGATGGGCGCTACGAGCTGCCAGCGGCACCTGTGAGTGAGATTGTGTCCACAGGTTTGAGTTACGCACCGGATTTGATTGTGGAATCACCTGAAGAGGCACGGTCGGAGATTATTGCTCGGTTGGAGCAGGTACTCGCTCGCCATGGCGGATCGAATGGTGCGAAGAACGCTTTGGAGGGCAACTAATGACAGTGCATGCAGCCCGGGAACTTGACGCGAATGTCAGTGTCGACGAGTTGTTGGCGGTCGTACCGTACTTTTCGCAGCACCGTTCAATGACAGAGGCCGCTACCGAGCTGGCCATACCTTTTGCCCGAATTCGGGCAATCGTGGAGCAGATTGCCGACATCGACCAGCCGGGACTCCTCGGAGTGCGGGCTTTTGAAGTTGATTACCGCAACAGCTTTGATGTCCGTATTCGCCCTCAGGCAACGGTGCTCAGCCAGCCACGTGCGCTCACAGCCGAAGAAACCGCGACCTTGCTGCTCATCCTGGAAACCATCGAGGACTCCGCAGCCACCACTTCCTCCGAGGCCGCGCAGACGGCCGCGACAAAACTACGCAGTGCTCTGGGAATAAACGTCCCCATCATTGACTCGACCGCTGCGGAAAATGGCAAGGCCTTTTCCTTTTCTGAGCAGATTTATTCCGCGCTGCATCAGCGCAAGGTGTTGAAGGTGCGCTACCGGAATGCCTCAGGGCAGATTACAGCCCGTGAGCTTGACTGTGTCAACGTTTATACAGTTGAATCCACGACGTACCTCCGCGCTGTGGACCGTGCGCAGGAAGACCGTCGCCAGAAGAGCTTCCGCGTCGACCGTCTGGAGGCCGCCGAGGTCCTCGACACTCCCGCCGGTTTCCACCGCCCAGAGCCTGTCGATATCCGTGATCCCCACGCCTTTGGTGCGGAAACGGGAACGTCCGAATGGGCAAGTGTGCTTATCGACGCCGACGCCACCTGGATCGCAGACTATGAACCGGTCTTCTTTACTGAAGATGAGGGAGAAGAAGAGGATACCGAACTGGTCTCTGACCAAGGCTTAGGGCAGTCGGAGTTTGTCGCTGACGTGCCGATGTCCGACTTGGCCGCAACAGCCTCCTTTGTGCTCCGCCGTTCACCGAGCGTAACGGTCGCTGAGCCCTTAAAATTGAAAAACGCCGTTGTTGCGCGAGCCCGCGAAGCTTTGGCAGAGTATGGTCGAAACGACAAGGCTTAAATCAAAGCTTTAATCGCACACGATGTGGCAACTTGCCACTTGTATTTATTTTCATTTGAAAGGTCTCTAAGCGGATGCCGAACCTTGGTCCCTGGGAAATCATCATTATCCTGGTCGTTCTTGTCTTGCTCTTTGGTGCAAAGAAGCTGCCGGATGCCGCACGTTCGCTCGGCCGCTCCATGCGCATCTTCAAGTCCGAGGTCAAGGAAATGCGCAACGATGACGAGCAGCAGGAGCAGACTGCAATTCAGCAGGCTCCGCAGGCCCAGCCACAGCAGCCGTACCAGCCGCAGCAGCAGTACCAGCAGCCGGCACCGCAGGCTCAGCCGCAGCAGCCGTACCAGCCGCAGCCTGGCCAGAACAACCCTGGCCAGCCGCAGCAGTAGTAGAAGGCCGGTTGAAGCGTGACTTCAGCTACATCCACATCACGTCCTCGGAAGCGCCAGCGTAAGCGCAATCCCGAGGGCGTGATGACTATTGTCGAGCACATTCAAGAGCTCCGGCGTCGCCTCGTTCTCGCCCTCGCTGGTATTGCCGTCGGCACTGTTGTGGGCTTTATCTGGTATCAGACCGCCTTTACCATTGGTCAGTTCCGCATACCGTTTACCTCGGTCAATGTTGGCCCTGTGCACTTTAAGTCCCTGGGTGAGTTGCTCAAGGATCCGTACTGTCAGCTTCCACCCGAGATGCGTCTCGGCGGCGGTGAGGGCGCGGAGTGTCGTCTGCTGGCGACCAGTCCGTTTGAAATGTTCATGCTGCGGCTGAAGGTCGGTGCGCTGGCCGGTCTGGTGATGTCGTCGCCATGGTGGCTCTACCAGATTTGGGCCTACATCACTCCCGGCTTGGTTCGGAAGGAACGCCGCACCACGCGCAGAGTTGTGACTGCCGCCGCGCTGCTGTTTGTCATGGGTTCCGTCCTGGCCTACTACGTTGTCGCCATCGGTCTGGAGTTCTTGCTCCAGATTGGTGAAGAGACGCAAATTTCTGCACTCACCGGTTCGCAATACTTCGGTTTCCTCTTGGCGCTCATCGTCTGCTTTGGCGTGAGCTTTGAGGTTCCGCTTTTCCTGGTCATGTTGAACATGGCCGGTGTCGTTACCTACGAGAGCATCAAGGACAAGCGCAGCATCATCATTATGTCGCTGTTCATCTTTGCGGCCTTCATGACTCCGGGGCAGGAACCAATATCCATGGTCGCAATGGCGACGTCACTGACATTGTTGGTAGAAATCGCAATCCAGATTTGTCGTCTCCATGACCGTCGTAAAGCAAATGAGCGACCGGAGTGGTTGGACGTCGATGACGAGCAAGGCTCCGGACCGATTACGGCTTCCGGTCCGATTGGCTCCGCCGGCGGTATCGGTGACGTGGGCGGCATCGACGCCCCGACTTCAGTAAGTGCGCCGACGTCGATTCAGCCGGGCGGCATGCCGACGGCATCAGCGGCCCCGACGACCTCTCCGGTCTCTGGCCCCACGCCAGTGAACGCGCCGACGCCGACGCGGGCATCCCAGATGCGTCCTACTCGCAATTCGCGTCCACCACGGCCACAGGGCATGATTCCGGAGACTCCGATGCCGACGCAGGACTTGCGAAATCGTCCGACGAGCGACTTTGATGATGTTCTCTAGCGCGGTTTATGACACTCTAGAGGCATGACTCTTCTCGGCGATTTCGTCAGCCAACAGGATTTCGATCTTGACGACTTTCAGCTCCGCGCCTGCCAATCAATTGAGGCAGGGCGGGGCGTTGTCGTCTGTGCACCCACCGGTGCGGGCAAGACCATTGTTGGCGAATTCGCTATTTATGCAGCTCTTGAGCGCGGTGGCAAGTGCTTTTACACCACACCTATCAAGGCGTTGAGCAACCAGAAGTACCACGACCTAGTCGAGGACTACGGCGAGGACCGCGTAGGCCTGCTCACTGGCGACACTTCTATTAATGGCGACGCGGACATCGTGGTGATGACCACCGAGGTGCTGCGCAATATGGTTTACGCGAACTCACCGACGCTGAAGAAACTCACGCATGTGGTGATGGACGAGATTCACTACCTCGCAGACCGCGAGCGCGGCGCTGTCTGGGAAGAGGTTATTTTGAACCTCGACCAGTCCGTGGCCGTCATCGGTTTGTCCGCGACGGTGTCCAACTCCGAGGAGTTCGGCCGCTGGCTGTCCACGGTGCGCGGGCACACGGACGTCATTGTCACGGATCTGCGCCCGGTTCCGCTGCATCAGCACATGCTGGTGGGAAACCGTCTCTATCCACTCTTCGAGGCAAAGTCGGACAAGGTCAATCAGGACCTGTTGGAGGCGTGCCGTCGTGCCGAGTTCGGCTACGGCGACGCTGGGGCCAGGGAGCGCTACCAGTACAAGAAGCACAAGGGCGGTGGGCGCTCGTATAGCTGGGGTGATAAGGGGCAGCGCAAATTCCGCCCGCCGAAGCGCGGCGATGTTATCCGCATGCTCGGCTCCATGAACATGCTGCCCGCGATCGTTTTCATCTTCTCCCGCGCGGGCTGCGAAGGCGCGCTGGCGCAGGTCGGTGCTACGCGCGCAGAGCTCACCGACCGGGATGAGCAGGAGCGCATCGCCAAGATTATCGATGACGGTGTTGCACACATTCCGAAGGAAGATCTGCAGGTTCTCGGTTTCCTGCGCTGGCGCCGCATTCTCATCCGTGGTTTTGCGGCGCACCATGCGGGCATGCTGCCGGCGTTCCGGCACATTGTGGAAGAGCTCTTTAACGAAGGCCTGGTCAAGGTTGTCTTCGCCACCGAGACGCTTGCGCTGGGCATCAACATGCCTGCCCGCACGGTCGTGCTGGAGAAGCTGGTCAAGTTCAACGGCGAAGCACATGTGGATCTCACGCCGGGGCAGTACACGCAGATGACCGGTCGCGCTGGCCGCCGCGGTATCGACACTGTCGGCAACGCAGTGGTGCAGTGGGCCCCGGCAATGGATCCGAAGGCTGTCGCAGGGCTGGCATCTACGCGCACATATCCGCTGATTTCCACCTTCGCGCCGAGCTACAACATGAGCGTCAACCTCCTGCAGACGCTCGGCTACGAAGGCTCGAAGCGCGTCATGGAGCGCTCATTCGCCCAGTTCCAGGCGGATGGCGACATTGTCGGAGTCGCCGCCGAACTGTCCAAGGCAAAGCAGGAAGCCGCGGCCCTGCGTGCGGAATTGCTCGGCAGGGGAGCCGATGCGCACGCTGAAGGGGCGGAGGCTGAGGGGTCGTCGTCAAGCGAGGAAGGCAGTTCGCGTGACGACGAGCGCCTAACCCAGATGCTTGAATACCTGGATCTGCGCGCGAAGCTGACCCAGGAGGAGAAGAACGCCAAGCGCCGCAATATTGAAGACCGCCACACGGAAACAGTGACCGCGCTGCGCAGACTCCGTCGAGGCGAGGTTATTCCGCTGCCGAAGGGTAAGAAGGTGCAGCTGGCGGTGGTGTACCGAGAGGACCATTCGAAGTCGAATCCACGTCCCGGTGTCATCAGTGTCGGCGGGTTCGTGGGGCGTGTAGAGCCGCATATCTTCCCAGCGGCGCCGCAGACGGTCGGCGCGATTAAGCTGCCTCGGGATGCGGACCGGCATCCGCGACGTGCGCTCGGAATTGTGCGCGCAGAGATTGGCCGCAAGGGGCTAAAGGGACCAAAGAGGCTGAAGCGTCGCACTGGTGGCAACTCGCCGGCGGTGAGGAAGTTGCGCCAGGAGCTGCGCGAGCATCCGCTACATGGCGATCCTGCGGTGGAGACGATGGCTCGTCACGCCGATACGCTGCGGCAGGCCGAGGCGCATGTGGCCAAGCTGCAGAAGCGCGTCGATTCCGCCTCGGATACATTGGCGCGCACATTCGACCGCATGCTGCAGTTGCTAACACAGATGGACTACGTCGAATGGCCGGAGGGCGCGGAGCCGACAATTACCGAGGAAGGCCTTCGGCTGGCGCAGATTCACAACGGCTCGGATTTGCTGGTGGCCACGTGTCTGCGCCGCGGTATTTGGGATGACCTGGACCCCGCGGAACTGGCCGGTGCGGTGTCGAGCTTGGTCTTTGAAAACCGCAAGGCCAGTCAAGGCAGTGATGAGGTGCCTACCGAGCCGCTGGCCAAGGCGCTGGGGAACACCTACCGCATCTGGGAGGAACTGTCGGAGGATGAGCGCCGTTACCGGCTGCCGGTAACGGACTTGCCGGATATGGCTTTTGCTACGGCAATTCATCAGTGGACTGCGGGTGCACCGCTGGGGTACTGCCTGCAAGCCGCCGCCGAGAGTGGCGCGGAGCTGACCCCGGGCGACTTTGTCCGCTGGTGCCGTCAGGTCATTGACCTGCTGCAGCAGATCAAGAAGACGGGCTACTCCACGGACATTCGCGACAAGTCCGCCGAGGCTATTCAGGCAATTCGCAGGGGCGTAGTGGCGCTGAACAATTAGTTGCCGGTTACGTTGGTCAGCCGAAGCCTCGTCGCCCCGAGGCCACTCAACCGGCGACGGGCACAGGCCGACGGGTACAGTTGGCAACTATGAGCAACGGTATCTTTAGCTTTGGCATCTATCAGCAGCGTCTGGATCGCACTGCGGAGCTACTCCGCAGCCGCGATGCGGACGCTGCAGTCTTTGGAACCGGCGCTGACCTGCAGTATCTCATTGGTTCTGCGGTCACTTCGCATGAACGCCTGACGGCGCTGGTGGTCACTGCATCCGGCACTACCACACTGGTACTGCCCGCCGTGGAGCGCGGGGATCTGCCGCTGTGCGCTATCGGTGATCTCAACGCCGATGTGGTGTTGTGGGAAGACGGAGAGAATCCGCACCGCATTGTCGCCGACTTGGTGGGCCACGTGGGCACCCTCGCAGTGGGCGCTTCGTTGACCGCTGACCACTTGATTCCCATTCAGGATCTCACTGGAGCCAAGACTGTATTGGCCGGAGACCTTCTGAAGGAACTGTTCATGCGCAAGGACGCCGCTGAGATTGATCAGCTGCGCGAGGCCGGCGCCGCTATTGACCGCGTTCACGCTCGTGTGCCGGGTATGCTGCGCGCAGGTCGCACTGAGCGCGAGGTCGCCGATGAGATTTCGGCTGCCATCCTGGAGGAGGGGCACGTCGCCATTGACTTCGTCATTGTCGGCTCCGCTGAAAATGGTGCGAATCCGCACCACGATTTCTCCGACCGCGTCATCGAGGAAGGCGACGTGGTGGTCGTCGATATCGGAGGCACCTTGCCGCTTGGCTACCACTCCGATTGCACGCGCACCTATGTCGTCGGCAAGCCGGGGGAGAAGGAAGCTGCAGCGTGGGCGGCTCTGCGCAAGGCGCAGGAAGCTGCCGTGGCGGCGGTGCGCCCCGGTGTGACGGCTGCAGAGATCGATGCGATTGCGCGTAATAGCCTCACCGCTGCGGGCTACGGCGAGTACTTCATTCACCGCACTGGTCATGGCATTGGCCTGTCCACGCATGAAGAGCCGTTCATTATGGCTGGCAATGAGCTCAAGCTCGAGCCTGGCATGGCGTTTTCGGTGGAGCCGGGTGTGTACCTGCCGGGTGAGTTCGGTATGCGGCTGGAAGACATCATCGTTGTCACCGAAGACGGCGGAGAATCGGTCAACAATGGTCCGCACGATTTAATTACCGTCTAATCGAGGTTTAGAGGAAAGGTATTTTCTAGCACATGGGACACGTACTCGTTCTTGGTGCCACCAGCGAGATCGGCGGGGAAGTTGCCGCGCGACTGGCCAACCACAACACCTTCACGCTCGCTGCGCGCCGCACTGAGGCGCTCGACGGCATTGCCGGTCGGCTCATCGACTCCGGTGCCGTCGCGGTGCACCGCATCCACTTTGATGCCGATGACATCGCGGCACACCGCCAGTTCGTCGAGCACGCCTGGCAGCACGGTCCCATTGACACGGTGATTGTCGCGTTCGGTATCCTCGGCGATCAGCGGAAGTGTGAGGAGTCCGGCGAGGCTGCTGCGGCAGTCATACATACCGACTTCACGGCACAGGCGTCGATTCTCACCGAGATTGTCGCGCGCATGGAGTCCGACATCGCCGCCGGCACTCTGCCTGTGCGCGATAAGGTCGCGGGCCGCATCATGGCCTTTTCCTCTATCGCAGGTGCCCGCGTGCGCCGCGCCAACTACGTCTACGGTTCGGCGAAGGCCGGTCTCGATGGTTTCCTCCAGGGCATGCAGGACCGCCTGCACGGGAGCCATATTCAGCTGACGATTGTCCGGCCGGGCTTCGTCATCGGCCGCATGACCGAAGGCATGAAGCCAGCGCCGATGTCCTCGCGCCCCGCCGAGGTCGCGGAGGCCGCCGTCACTGCTTTCGACGGTCGGAAGCCCCACGTCTGGGTGCCGCGTAAATTGGCATTGCTCGCACGCGCCACACATCTGACTCCGCGCTGGATTTGGCGGAAGATGCCCCGATGAGCCCAAAGCTTCGCGTCGTCGGCATCGGCTGCGACGGGTACCCTGGCCTATCCGCCCGCGCTGTCGAGGCGTTGTCGTCGGCTCGCCGCATCATTGGCTCTCCCCGTCAGCTCCATTTGCTTGCCGACGTCAACCTGGACGCCGACCTCTCACCTTGGCCAGGTGGCTTCTGGAAGGATTGGCGGGCCACCCTGGCAGATATTGACCCCGCAGTCGATGTCATCCTCGCCAGTGGCGACCCCATGTTCCACGGTGTCGGCGCATCCTTGGTTCGGGAGCTCGGCCGTGGCGCCGTGGAGGTTATTCCAGCGCCATCGTCAGCCTCATTGGCCTGCGCCTACCTCGGCTGGCCCTTGCATGACACTCCGGTGATTTCGCTGGTGGCAGGGGAGCCGGGGCTACCTGGAGCCGCGCGTGTGGTACCGGTAGCGGATTCACTACGGCCCTTCCTGGTGCTGTGCCGAAACGCGGACTCAGTGAAAGAGGTCGCTACGGTTTTAGCCGACCGCCCAGAAACCAAGCTCACCGCGCTGACCAATCTCGGCGGCACGGAAGCTACAGGGCTGCCGGAGTCCGTTGCCGCAGGCACGGTGGCGAACCCACCAGTTCCAGCTGGCAACCTCACGGTGCTGGCGGTGGAGCCGTCGGGAAGCGCGCGCGGCTGGCTGCGCGACGGTGACTTTGATTCAGATGGCCAGCTGACGAAGGCGCCGATTCGCCAAATGACGGTCGCTGCATTGGATCCGCGGCCGGGAGCTCTGCTGTGGGATGTCGGCGGTGGCACGGGGTCGATTGGCATTGAGTGGGCTCGGCACGGCGGACGTGCGGAAATTTTCGAGCGCGATGCTGTTCGTGCAGAGCGAATTGCTAAGAATGTGGCGGCTCTGACTGGCAATGTGACCGTCCACCACGGAGCGGCACCAGCGGTGTTGGCAGACTCGAATCTTCGCCCAGATGCCATTTTCATCGGCGGAGGTCTCACTGCTGACGGAATGATTGAAACCTGTTGGCAGCGCCTTGCCCCGGGAGGCACCATCGTCGCAAACACCGTGACGCTGGAGTCGGAGGCTTTGCTGTGGCAGGCGCGTCGCGACTATGGCGGGGATGTCACCCGGCTTTCCGTGGAGCGCGCAGGTGCAGTCGGCAGTTTCACTGCGTGGCGGCCGGCGTTGCCGGTGGTGCAGTGGGTGGCGGTGAAGCCAGTAGCGCCTGCGCTACCATAGACGTAATTTCTCTGTCTAGAAGATATTGAGGACTCTGTAACTCACAATGACTGTGTATTTCATCGGTGCAGGCCCGGGGGCAGCGGATTTGCTGACGCTGCGCGCGGACCGGCTTATTCGTTCCTGCCCAGTGTGTCTTTACGCGGGATCGATTGTCCCGCCTGAGGTGCTGGAGAACTGCCCCGAAGGCGCAGAGATTATCAATACTGCGCGAATGCCGCTGGATACCATCATCGAGACCATTCAGGCAGCGCATGCGGCGGGCAAGGATGTCGCACGCCTGCAGTCCGGCGACCCGTCGGTGTGGTCGGCGCTGGCAGAACAGGTCCGTCGTCTCAGCGAGCTCGGCATTGACTACGAAATCGTTCCGGGTGTGCCGGCATTTTCCGCGGCTGCGGCCGCTCTTGGCCATGAGCTCACGGTGCCAACTGTTGGGCAGTCAGTGGTGCTGACTCGCATCTCCGGGCGCGCTTCCAAGATGCCGGAGGGCGAGACCCTGGAGAACTTCGGCCGCACGGGCTCGACTCTGTGCATTCACTTGGCCGCCCACGACATCGATCGTGTGGTCGAGGAGCTCACCCCGCATTATGGTGAGCACGGTCCGGTGGCAGTCGTGGCCTTCGCATCCCGCCCGGAACAGGTTATTCTCCGCGGCACGCTGTCTGATATCGCGCAGCAGGTCAAGGATGCCGGTGTGACTCGTACGGCTGTCATCATTGTCGGCAAGGTGCTCACCGCCGAGGCGTTCCCGGATAGCTACCTCTACAGCGATGATCGCCCACGCGATGAACACGGACGGACCATTCCATGCGTGCACTAATTCTGGGTGGGACTGCTGAAGCCCGCGCCCTGGCCAAGCGCTTAGTGGGCGAGGGCTGGTTTGTCACCTCTTCACTGGCCGGTCGCGTTTCAAACCCCAAGCTGCCCGTCGGCAATGTCCGTATCGGCGGTTTTGGCGGTCCCGCAGGACTGACTCGGTGGCTAATCTCCGATGCCACGGAAGTCATCATCGATGCCACGCATCCGTATGCAGAACAGATCAGCGAATCTGCTGCTGAAGCTGCCCGAGCCACCGGTATTCCGCTCGTTGCGCTGCATCGCCCTGCGTGGGAGAAGCAGCCTGGCGACAACTGGATTGAGGTGTCCTCCATGCAGGAGGCCGCGGACGTTGTTGCCGACCGTTTCTACAGCCCGTTTCTCACTATTGGCCGTCAGCAGCTTGCTCCATTTGCCGGTGACTCCAACGGCCGTTACCTCATTCGCTGTGTGGAACAGCCCGCGCCGCCGCTGCCGAAGAATCGGAAGATTATTCTCAGCCGTGGGCCTTACGATGTCGCAGCGGAGCGCAAGCTCATGCGGGATTACGCCGTGGACTGCGTGGTAACCAAGAACTCCGGGGGTGCTGCTACCTACGCAAAGATTGAGGCAGCCCGCGACCTAAAGAAGCCGGTCGTTATCGTGCAGCGTCCGCAGCTGCCCGGCGCGGATATCGCCACCGTCGCCACAACGGTGGATGAGGCGTACAACGCCGTCCTCCGCCGGGCGTAGCGGCTAACGCAGCAACTCGCCAGTTCCGCTGGTGCCGCCCTCCCCGTAGTGACGTGCGGTGTAGACACGAGTGGTCTTGCCGGCACGATACGCCTTCGTCGACGACGAACCGATAATCACCATGGTTCGCATATCGACGACATCCGGATCGAACTCCGCCAACGTGGTCACGGTAACGTTTTCCTGCTCCGAGCCAACTGCCCGTGCCACAATCACAGGCGTTGTCGGCTCGCGGTATTCCAAAGCCAAGGCTCGCAGCTCTCGGATCTGCCATCTCCGCGACTTGGATGCCGGGTTGTAGACAGCAAATGCCATGTCTGCTCCGGCTACGGCACGCACTCGCTTAACGACGACCTCCCAGGGCTTCAACCTGTCGGAGAGACTGAGCATCGCAAAGTCATGGCCAAGGGGAGCGCCCACTCGACTTGCGACAGCCTGAGCCGCAGTCATGCCTGGCACGACTCGAACTGGAATGTCTCGCCACATATCGTCGTCAGCGACTTCCAGCACTGCGGCCGCCATGGCGAAGACCCCCGGGTCACCGGAACTGACCACCGCAACTCGACCTCCACGCTTGGCGATATCCAGCGCCATAGTGGCTCTCTCTGCCTCTACGCGGTTGTCTGAGAGGTGGCGGCGTTGCCCAGCGCGCTCAGGAACCCGGTTGATGTAGGTGGAGTAGCCCACCAGATCCGTGGCTCGGGCCAGTTCCTCGGTGACTTCTGGGGTGGTCCAGCGCTCCGCACCTGGGCCCAGGCCGACAACGACGACTTCACCAACTGCTGGGGCAGCCGACTCAGTCGCCGTATCGGTGACTGTATCGCTCGCCGCATCATTAGCTGGCTCAGGCGCCCCAGAAACACTCCGTTCAGTTCCGTAGACAGCGGAAGGCACGACGGCTACTGCAAAGTACGGAACTTTCTCCGGGTCTGCATCGGCCAGCGGGTAGCTGGTGTGCTCATTCATCGTTGCTCGCTCGACAACGTAGGCGCGCTCGAGCATGCCAGCAGCCTGCAACGCTGTACGAACCTTCTCAACGTTTTTCCCCAGCTTCATAATGACTACACAGTCTGAGGCATCAAGAACCGCAGCGATGCGCTCGGAATCAGCGGTGGCGGGAACAACGCTGACGATTTCGGTAGCCTCGCCGAGCGGCTGACCAATCTCTGCTGCCGCCGCAGTAATGCTGGCCACTCCGGGGACGATCTCAGTGGGGAAGTCCTCGCTGAGGGCGTGATGCAGATGCTGGTACGAGCTATAGAGCATCGGGTCACCGAGCGAAAGCACTGCAACACTTCGTCCCTCGGCCAAGTGCTTGTGCAGGCGTGCAGTGGCCTCTGCATAGAAACCGGCGAGCTGCTCGCGGTAGTCGACTGGGCGCCCGGTGGTCACCGGGTATTGCAATTGCTCTTCCACGGCAGCGTCGTCACGCGCGTCAATCAGTTCGGCGGCGATTGAGCGCGCCGTGGAACGTCCGTGAGTGCCGGCATGGTAGGCGATGACATCGGCTGTGCGGATGATGTCGGCACCGCGGAGTGTAATGAGACCTGCGTCGCCGGGACCGAGTCCGACGCCGTAGAGATGACCAGGCTGAGCACTGTAGGAGCCGGACATGGTTTAGATGATCTCCTTTGCGGTGGCAATGGCATTGAGGGCAGCACAGGTGATAGCCGAGCCACCGCGACGGCCGGTGACGGTGATGTACTTCAGCTCTGGGTTTTCGGCACCGGAGTCGATAGTGGCCTGCTTTGATTCCGCGGCACCGACGAAGCCCACTGGCATGGCCAAAATGGCAGCGGGCATGGGGAAGGAGCCCTCATTAATGCGGTTGAGCAGGTGGAAGAGGGCGGTGGGAGCGTTGCCGATGGCGACAACCGCGCCCTCTAGGCGTGGCTTCCACAGCTCCACGGCGGCAGCAGTGCGCGTGGTGCCGAGTTCTTGAGCCAGCTCGGGGACGCGCTCATCACGCAGCAGGCAGATGACCTCGTTGTCAGCAGGTAAGCGCTTGCGGGTAATACCCGAGGCGATCATGTTGACATCGGTGAAGATAGGAGCGCCTTCCTCGAGAGCCTGGCGAGCTGCGCGCACAGCTCCCGTGGAAAAGACGATGTCCTTGGCCAGGTCGGTCTGACCTGCTGCGTGAATCATTCGGACAGCGACGGTTTCCTCATCGGCATCGAAGCGGGAAAGATCACTTTCTTCGCGAATGATGGCAAACGAGTTACGGTAAATATCCGCACCGTCGGTGTTGTACTCAAAGCGCTTCATAGGCTTAAAGCCTAGTCCACAGCAGTGACTTCGTATTCTCCGTCCCCGGTGGCGAGATAGTCGAAGTAACCGCCCTTGGGCTTGCCGCAGCGACGCTCACAACCGGAGAAGTGCACGCGCCCCTCGGGCAGTCGGCCATCGGCAATTGCGTGAGAAGCATCGCCGCGGGTGTCAGCCAGAGACTTTTCGCAGCCAGGGCGTCCGGTGCAGGCGCTGACGCGCAACCAGGTGGACTTCCGGTCGAAGATCAGGCCATTGGGCGCCAATACCTTGACGACCTGTTCGGCAACTTCCTCTTCCAAATCGTGCAGAATCAGCGAGTACCACGGAGTGACGTGCACAGGAACTTGCGTATGCGAAATCGCACGGGCCAGACGCGCCGGGAGGACGCCAAAGCGCAGGCCAGCGGCCAGGCTAACCAGGCCATCCGGCTGGTCAATCCAACCGATCTGGCGGGAAAGCCTGGCGGTGGCATCAAAGCTCTCAGCCGGGGTCGGCTCCTGGCGACGGACTCGCGCCCCCAATTCCTCGATTACGGCATCGGCAATGCGCTCGGCCGCATTGGCTTCCGCGATGCGCCAGGCTGAACCACGGCTGTCATTCCACACCTTCGCTGTGGTGATGAGAGCCTCCACGACGTCGTCACGCGAGACGACAACCCCCGAGGTCGCGCCGCCAATGATGAGTTCGAACGTGCCCTCATCGTGGGCGACAACGCCGAAGTCGGGGCGCTCACCGAGCACGTCACCGCGGCCGTCGTCGAAAGCCATGAGCGTGCGACCTGGCAGTGTTGCCAGCGACGGCTCCGCGATGAGGGCCTTGTCGAACTCTTGAACCAGGCCGCGCACATCAGCTTTACCGCCGACGCGACCGGACAGCGGCGACTGAAGAACGTTGCGTACGCGGTCGTGGCTGGTGGAGGGAACCAGCTTCTCTTCTTCCGCGGCATCGGCGAATGCGCCGGTGTTGGTGATGCCACGGATCTGAACATTGCCGCGGGAGGTGAAGTGAATATCACCGTCGCCGAAATTCTCGGCCAAATCGGCGAGTACGGCGAAGCCCGGCGCGGGGAGAAAGCCTCCGGGGAAGCGCAGACGACCAATTGCGCCATCAGCTGCGATATGAACCTTGCGGCTGCCGGGGCAACCGTCCTGACGAGTGCGGGTTCCTTGATCAGATGCAGTCATACTCTCAAGAATACGCAAACACACACAGAGCTGAGCCCCCGAAAACAGGGGCACATTATCCAGCTCCTTTCCAGCCCAACGAAACCATCCTGAAGTGGAGTTTTCATACCCCTCCGCAAAAACACACAAATTCTTCACTGAAAATCCACCGATTTACCTTTTTAAAACCTTATTGTTTTCATAACCTAACTTCCTCTGAATTAAGGGAAGTTTTCATTGGGTTTTCAATCTGGGGTTATTCAGGAGATTTCATGCCACATCACGACGCTGAAGCACTCACGCACGAGGCACACGACACCGTCGGCACCGACCGTGCCTCGACACAGACACGCTCTGCTTCACGACGAAACCGTCGCACAATCCGAACGGGAATCGGGGTAGCGCTAGCAGGTCTTATGACCATCGGCCTGGCTACACCTGCAAACGCACAGCCACTAAACATCCCGGGCCTATCGGATAGTGGGCTGGCGGATAAGGTGTCGTCGTCAAGCGCAAACCGCGAACTACCTGGTTTCGGCCATGTACCGAACCCGAATATGGAGAGGCTACTCGGCATCGAGAAAGACGATGAGGAGTCTGGTAGCGAGGGCGCAGGCAGGCAGCTGACCCCGGAACAGGCTCGCGTGGCCGCAGCCTCTCCGCTGAATTCTCTGCCGCTGACCCCGTCGCGCACGGCAAATGCCGGCACGCTGGTCAGCAGCGAGGATGCCGAGATGATGGTGAACGACAAGCTGTGGAATGTGGATGCCAAGCGTATTCACTACAACTCCACGGATTCCCTCGGCAATCCCAGTGTGGACACAGCCCTTGTGGTGACTCCGAAGACGGAGTGGAAGGGCAGCGGTCCGCGTCCGGTCGTGGCAATCGCGCCGGGCACGCAGGGTGGCGCGGAAAAGTGCGACCCATCAATCTCCTCACAGACCGGCCTGAAGATTGAGTTCGGCCCGTTGGACATTATTGCTCCATACGAGACGATTCCGATGGTCGCGAACTTGAAGCGAGGCGCGACTGTGGTGATGATCGACCACCACCGCAATTCCCAGGGTAATCAGGACTATGTCGACAACATCGCCTCAGCACAGTCGCTGTTTGATGCCGTGTCTGCCTCACACGAGCTCGGCGTGGACAAAAATGCGCCCGTGGGAATTTATGGCTACTCCCAGGGTGGCTCCGCAGCCGCTGCAGCCGCTGAGCGTGCAGGTGTCTACGCTCCAGAGCTCAACGTCGCCGCATCTGCCGCCGGCGGCCCGCCGTCCGATCTCGCAAACGTCCTCGACCAGATTGATGGCACTACGCTGACCGCCGCGATTGCACTGGCAATCAATTCTGTCCTGGATAAGGATCCGGAGCTGCGCCGAGTCCTCAAGGAAGAAATCAGCCCCGAAGGCAAAGAACTGCTGGACAACGTAGGCAACTACTGCGCGGGTGGCTTGGGTTTCCATCACTCCTTTGAAACCACTGACCAGTACACGACTAGCGGTGAGTCGCTCAGCGAGATGATTAAGCGCTACGAGCCGGTGCAGAAGGAACTCGCACGCCAGCGC
Source organism: Corynebacterium sp. LK33 (assembly GCF_014334955.1). Classification (NCBI taxonomy): domain Bacteria; kingdom Bacillati; phylum Actinomycetota; class Actinomycetes; order Mycobacteriales; family Corynebacteriaceae; genus Corynebacterium; species Corynebacterium sp. LK33. Next base: position 40,284 of record NZ_PDGU01000002.1, read on the forward strand.
GTCGGCAACTTCGTCCCCAATGCGCCGGTGTACCTCTACTCGGGTGAGCATGATGACATCATCCCCATCAACCAGGTTCGCAAGCTGCGCGATGCCTGGCTGAATCTCGGCTTCACCGACCTGGAGTACGTCGAAAACACGACTTCACCGGTGCTACCGAAGACGGGCATTAACCATATCGTTCCGATGCTCGCGGAACTGACTAATGCCACCGACTTCCTCTGGTCCCACTTCCCAGATCAGCCGGCGGAGCAGTCGCTGGAACTCTAGCAATAGCCCCTGCAGTAGAGTGATGGAGAAATCCACTGCCATGCCGCTGACGAGAAGCTCGGTGAAAATCCGCACGGTCGCGCCACTGTCACAGTCAGACCTCGTCATCGGTTAGAAGGCAGACTCCCGCCGACCGGGGACGCGTTGCTCCCCAGGAAGTGAATGACTACACCGTGATTCTGCTGCTGTCGACCTCGGATACCGACCTTCTGTCCGCCCGCGCGGCCGCTCAGGCCAACCCGGAGGTGTCCTACCGTTGGGCAAACCCGGCGCGTCTGCTCGACGATGATTTGCCCACGCTTGCCGACGGCGCCGATGTCGTCATCATCCGACTTCTCGGTGGCCGCCGCGCCTGGGAATCCGGCATTGACTACTTTGTGAACTCCGGTATTCCCACCGTCCTCGTCTCGGGCGAGCAGGCGCCCGATGCCGAACTCACCGAGTATTCGACAGTTCCCGCAAACGTCGCCACGCAAACGCACATTTACCTGGCGGAAGGCGGCGCGAAAAACCTCGCACAGCTGCACAATTTCCTGTCGGACACACTGCTTCTGACCGGTCTTGGCTTTGAAGAACCAGCTCGCATGCCGGCCTGGGGTTTCCTGGAGCGCGACTCCAAGGTGGCCACGGAGGATTCCCGCGGCACCGTCGGCATTATTTACTACCGCGCCCAGCACCTGGCGGGAAATACGCACTACATTGAGGCGCTTGCTGACGCGGTCGAGGCTCGCGGCTACGTCGCCAAGCCTATCTTCGCCGCGTCCCTGCGCACCGCCAGCGATGAACTGCTGGCAGAGCTAGCTTCCTGCGACGCGCTCATCACCACGGTGCTCGCCGCTGGCGGCAACCGCCCGGCACTCGCGCAGGCTGGCCAGGACGATGACGGCTGGGATGTCGCCGCACTCGCCGACTTGAACATCCCCATCATCCAGGGTTTGGCCCTGACTTCGTCCAAGACGGCATGGGAGGACAACGACGAGGGCCTGTCGCCGCTGGACGTCGCAACGCAGGTCGCCGTCCCCGAATTCGACGGCCGCATCATCTCGGTCGCGTTCTCGTTTAAGGAAATCGACTCCGACGAGCTCATTTCCTACGTCCCGGATCTCGAGCGCTGCGACCGCCTCGCCGGCATCGCCACCCGTTACGCCGCGCTCCGCCACATCAACAACGCTGACAAGCGCGTCGCCGTCATGCTCTCTGCGTACCCGACCAAGCACGCCCGCATCGGCAACGCTGTCGGTCTGGACACACCAGCATCCACGTTGAAGGTGCTGCACGCGCTTGCCGACGCCGGATACAACCTCGGCGACACCACCAAAATCCCCGGATATGCCACCGCCGAGGATGGTGCCGATGAACCAGATGCGTTCATGCACGCCATCATCGAGGCCGGCGGCCAGGACCCGGACTGGCTGACCGAAGAGGTTATGGAGGCAGCCGAGCTTCGCCTGCCCGCTGCCACCTACGAGAAGTTCTTCGCTACCTTGCCGGAAGAACTTCGCTCCGACATGCAGGACAAGTGGGGTGCCGCGCCGGGCACCCTGTACGTCCACCCGGATACCCAGGACATCTACATTGCGGGCCTGACCTTCGGAAATGTCGTGGTCATGGTGCAGCCACCGCGCGGTTTCGGTGACAACCCGGTGGGTATCTACCACGACCCGGATCTGCCGCCGACGCACCATTACCTGGCCTGCTACCGCTTCCTGTCGCTGTCGCAGGCGCAGGGCGGTTTCGGCGCTGATGCCGTGGTTCACATGGGCAAGCACGGCAACCTGGAGTGGCTGCCGGGCAAGACCGTCGGCCTTTCCGCTTCCTGCGGCCCGGATGCTGCCATCGGCGAGCTGCCAATGATCTGCCCCTTCTTGGTCAACGACCCGGGCGAAGGCACACAGGCCAAACGCCGTGCTCACGCCACTCTGGTCGACCACCTCATTCCGCCGATGGCCCGCGCCGAATCCTACGGTGACATCACCCGTCTGGAACAGCTTCTCGACGAGCACCAGAACATCTCCGCCATGGACCCGGCCAAGCTGCCGGCCATCCGCCAGGAGATTTGGACGCTGCTGACCGCCGCGAAGATGGACCGCGACCTCGGCTGGGACGAGCGCCCGGACGAGGAGGTCTTCGATGACATGCTCATGCATGTCGACGGCTGGCTCTGCGAGATTAAGGACGTCGCCATCCGCGGTGGCCTCCACGTGCTCAGCCAGGCACCGGAAGACGAATCTCTAATCGGCACTGTGACCACCATGTTGCGCGCCCGCCAGCTGTGGGGCGGCAAGCAGACCCTGCCGGGCCTGCGCGAAGCTCTCGGCCTGGCCGAGGATGGCACCGATGAACGCCACGCTGTGGACTCTATCGATGCACTGGCTACGGCGCTGGTAACCGCCGTGGTGAAGAATCCCGACCAACCGGTGACACAGATCGCGGCTGATGTGCTCGGCTCCGAGGAATTTGCCGATATCGCGGCACCAAACGGCCTTGATCAGGTTGTCGAGCTGCTGCAGTTCACCCGCGACGAAATTCTCCCGCGCCTGGCTGCTACCGCCGAGGAGATCCCGCGCATTCTTTCCGCTCTCGATGGCGAATTCGTTCCAGCTGGCCCCTCTGGTTCACCACTGCGCGGCCTGGTCAATGTACTGCCGACTGCCCGCAACTTCTACTCGGTTGACCCCAAGGCGGTGCCGTCGCGCCTGGCTTGGGAAACCGGTGTTAACCTCGCCGATGGCCTGATTGAGCGCTACCGCGCCGACCACGGTGAGTACCCCAAGTCGGTTGGTCTGTCGGTGTGGGGCACTTCCGCCATGCGTACCTCGGGCGATGACATCGCCGAGGTGCTCGCGTTGATTGGTGTGCATCCGGTGTGGGATGACGCATCTCGCCGTATTGTCGGCCTTGAGCCGATTCCGCTGGAGGAGCTGGGCCGCCCGCGCATTGACGTGACCGTCCGTATTTCCGGCTTCTTCCGTGATGCGTTTCCGCATGTTATCGACCTTTTGGATGATGCGTTTCAGCTCGTCGTCAAGCTTGATGAATCCGATGAGGACAACTACGTGCGCGCCCATGCGAAGGCCGACCAGCAGGAGCGCCCGCGTCGCATCTTCGGTTCCAAGCCGGGCACCTATGGAGCTGGCCTGCTGCAGCTGATCGATTCCGGTTCCTGGCGCGATGACGCGGACTTGGCAAAGGTCTACACGACCTGGGGTGGCTACGCCTATGGCCGCGGCGTCGATGGGGAAGAGGCAGCTGACGACATGAAGACGGCCTACCGCCGTATTCAGGTTGCCGCGAAGAATGCCGATACCCGCGAGCACGATATCGCCGACTCCGATGACTACTTCCAGTTCCACGGCGGCATGATCGCCACGGTCCGTGCACTGACGGGTTCCGCTCCAGAGGCGTATGTGGGAGATTCCACGCGCCCGGACGCCGTGCGCACCCGCACCCTGCACGAGGAGACTCGACGCGTCTTCCGAGCCCGCGTAGTCAACCCACGCTGGATGCAGGCCATGCGTAACCACGGCTACAAGGGCGCCTTCGAAATGGCCGCAACCGTCGACTACCTCTTCGGTTACGACGCGACGGCGCAGGTCATGGATGACTGGATGTACGAAACGCTTACCGACGAGTACGTTGCGAACCCGGAAAACCGCGAGTTCTTTGAACAGTCGAATCCGTGGGCTTTGCACGATATTTCCGAGCGCCTGATGGAGGCCGCCGAGCGCGGTATGTGGGAAAACCCCGACCAGGAACGCATGGATCTGCTGCGCCAGACCTACCTGGATACAGAGGGCGACTTGGAGGAGCGCGCTGACCGGTAGGCGAATGATAGGCGACCGCTAGTCGTCGTCTAACCGGCCGATAGCCGTAACCACTTGCTCATCTAGTGGCGGTTACACTGGGGAACTATGAGCAAGTGGTTCACAATTATTTACCTCATCGCCGAGATTGCGGCCTTTATCGCACTCGGTGAATGGATCGGCTACGGCTGGACCGTCCTATTGGTTTTGGGCCTGTTCATTGTGGGGTTGGTCTTCGCCGCCATCGAGTTCAAACGCATCTACCAGAAGTTATTGCTGGATACTTCTCGTACTCTTACCGAGTACGGACAGAAGCATCCAGAGGAGGCAATCAAGCGCTCGGCAAAGGGCGCGGGACACTTTGTGGCTGACTCGGCAATTCTGTTGGTTGGCTCTTGGCTGATTGCCCTGCCGGGCGTCATCACCACCGTTGTTGGTTTCCTCATGGTGCTACCGCCGACTCGCTGGCTGATTCGTAAGAGCGGATCGGTGGCGCTGCTCAACGGACTCCGCAACTTCAGTGACCGCAGCATGATGGTGGTCTCTCAGTACGGCATGAACCCCGGTGCTCCAGGAACTGGCGCTGGTGCTGGCGGTTTTTCGGGTTTCCCTGGATTCTCTGGTGGTTTCCCGGGTGCGGATGGCAAGGCCTTCCCACAGGATAAAATCGTCCCACCGGCACCGGACAACGCCTGGGATGATGACCAGGACGACAGCGACAAGCGCTAACTCAAAAACTCGCGAACGTAGAGAGTTCTCTTATACAAGTGCACACTAACCGCCAAGCGCGCTCCAGCGAGCACGGGAACGTCGCTCAGAAAGACGCTTCGAAAGACATTCCGGAGAATCCGAATCGCTGGCAGGCGCGCTTTCGCGCGCTTACCCCACTAAAGCAGCGCCTCGTTCTCGCCTTCATTGCAATCCTCGCTGGTGGATTGCAGTTCTTAAGCTATGCGCCCATGAGCTGGTGGTGGACGGCCTGGATCGGCCTCGCCCTGCTCATTTTTGCCTTCTTCTGCGCAGCCGATTGGAAATCCAGCGTAGTGGTGGGCTTCAGCTGGGCAACAGCGACGGCACTTTTCTCACTGCCGTGGATCGGCTCCTTCGTCGGCATTGGCCCCTACGTGGCTCTCTCAATTGTGCTGGGTCTTCTCACAATTCCGGCGGCGTTTGCGATGTGGCTGATTGCGCAATCCAGTTTCCCCCTCGCGCTGAGGCTCCCCGGCATGGCCGCTGCGCTCGTGGCAGGGGAGGCGCTGCTAGCCCGCTGGCCTTTCGGAGGCTTCCCCTGGCTCCGCGTTGCCTGGGGACAGGTCGACGGCCCGCTGGCCCCAGCAGTGGCAATCGGCAGCACTGCATTGGTCACTTTCCTCGCTGCTTGCGTTGGTGCGGGTCTGGTCGCGCTCACGCTACGTTCCTACGCAACCTCCGCTGCGTTTTTGGTGGGAGCGTTATTCGTCGGCTGGGCTCTTCCTGCGTGGACCCAACAGCTGCCTGAGCCTACGGCCGCTGACAACACCCGTGTCGCGGTTATCCAGGGCAATGTTCCGCGCCTCGGTTTAGAGTTCAATGCCCAGCGCCGCGCAGTGCTGCAAAACCACGCCGATGCCACCAATGAGCTGGCACGACGTGTCCACCAAGGTAAGGAACAGCAACCGGACATCGTTATCTGGCCTGAAAACTCCTCTGATGTCAGCCCGTTTACGGATGGGGAAGCGGCACGCATTATCGAAAATGCCGCGATGAACATCGGCGCTCCCATCGTGGTCGGCACCTTTACCTACACTGATGGGGTGCAAAACACCATGGTGGTCTGGGATCCACAGACCGGCCCCGGCGATCAGCACGAGAAAATCTATCTCCAGCCCTTCGGCGAAACCATGCCATTCCGCGAGCTACTACGCCACTTTTCCGACATGGTCGCTCACGCCGGAGACATGACTCCGGGCAACGGCGATGCCGTGGTCACAACGCCAGGCACAGATGGTTTAAAGAAGGTCGAGCTGGGCGTGGCCACCTGTTACGAAGTGGTCTTCGATGGTGCCTTCCGCAACGCGGTCAACCACGGCGCAACCATGCTGGCCACGCCCACAAATAACGCCACCTTCGGTTTCACCGACATGACCTACCAACAGCTGGCCATGAGCCGCATGCGAGCCATGGAGTTCCAACGCTCCACGGCCGTCGCCGCAACCAGCGGTGTGAGCGCGATTGTGGATGCGCACGGAGACGTCGTAAAGCAGAGCAAAATCTTCGAGCAGAAGGTGCTCACCGAGACTTTGCCTCAGTACTCCCACCTGACTTTTGCAGCCCGCTTCGGGACGTGGATTGAAGGTCTACTGACTGCATTCGGTATTCTTTGTGTGGTTGGTGCCGTCCTGCGTCGCCGTGGCGGAGATGCCAGGGCAGGCGCAGATGAAGTTGATGGCCGGGATACTGAGCAGAACATGCACTAAGGAGAATCACGAGTGACTGCCCTAAATGAGTCGACGCTGGTTGTCATTCCCACTTTCAACGAGCGGGAAAACCTGCCGGGCGTGATTGCACGCCTGCGCGCAGCGGAGCCTCGCGTCGACATTTTGGTTGTCGATGACTCTTCGCCAGACGGCACCGGTGAACTCGCCGATGAAATCGCTGCCGCTGACAAGGCGGACAACAACGGCGAAGAGCACATCTACGTCCTGCACCGCGAGGGCAAGGGCGGTCTCTGGGGTGCGTACCGCGCGGGCTTCGCTTGGGGTCTCGAGCGAGACTACGAGGTTCTCTGCGAGATGGATGCCGACGGCTCCCACGCACCAGAGCAGTTCCATCTGCTGCTGGAGAAGCTCGAGGACGGTGCCGATGTCGTCATCGGTTCCCGCTACATTCCGGGCGGCAAGACCGTCAACTGGCCAATGAGCCGTCAGGTTCTCTCCCGCGGCGGCAACCTCTACATCTCGCTGGCGCTCGGCGCGGGCATCTCGGATATCACCGCTGGCTACCGTGCTTATCGACGAGAAGTTCTCGAAACCCTTGACCTCGAGAACATTGGCAAGGCTGCGTACCTGTTCCAGACCGAGCTCGCTTTTGAGGCTGTACAGGCTGGCTTCTTGGTGGAAGAGGTTCCGATCACCTTTACTGAGCGCGAGTACGGCGAGTCCAAGATGGATGGCAGCTTTGTGAAGCAGTCACTGCTGCAGGTCACCAAGTGGGGATTTAAGCACCGCTCACAGCAGGTAAAAAACCTGGGGTCGGAGATTGGTCGCCTGGCTGGTCACGAGTTTAAGCAGCGATTCCGCAAGTAGGGCTAGGGCAGCCCAAAGATTGCGGCCTGCCCGTGCGGAGACGGGCTGCCTGTATGAATGGGGGCTGCAAATGTGAATACGGGCTGCCTGTATGAATGGGGGCTGCAAATGTGAAACTGTCTTAGTTTATGACAGTTTCAAGCCATTTTTCAGGCCATTTTTGTCATAAACGCAGTCAGTAACTCGGCTCGACCCGCCGCAGCCAGGCACCAACGAAAAATGGGTCCGAATAAGGAGCAAAACCTTATCCGGACCCGAATTTCAGTGTTTGATTGACGGCTACAAAGCTCTAAAGCTCACTAGCGCAAGCCAGCTCAAACCTTAAGCGTTCTTCTCTGCCTCTTCGGCTTCCTTCTGAGCCTTTAGCAGGCGAGCGGCGTTACGACGACGCTTGCGCAGCAAGTCAACGCGCTCATCCAGCAGCACGTCGAGCTCCTCAATGGAGCGACGCTCACGGAGCATGTCCCAGTGAGTCCTCGGAGGCTTCACCGGCTTGGCTTCAGTGCCTTCGCCTTCAACCAGCTCACCAATCTGGCCATTCTTGCACAGCCATTCACCTGGAATTTCCGCGTCATCCGCGAATGGGACCTCGAAGATCTCACCGGATTCAGTGCGGTAGCGGACCATCATTCGCGGCGCGAGGTCATGATCGCGATCGGTCTCATACGAAACGGCGCCCATGCGACTGCCACGAAGAACTCGATCTGCCATGTGGAACGTGCCCCCTTTGGTAGAAATACTAGACCACACATTATAACGCCTTAATCTGTATTCATGCCATAATTGACTTCTGTGTCAGATCAAAAGCCGAGCACAACTACCGCCAATTGCCAGTGGTGTGGCCGCGAAATGGAGGTCGCTATCCGCGGTCGCCGTCGCAAGTTCTGCAGCCAAGCCTGCCGGCAGCGCGCGTATGAAAAACGCACTGGCGTAGCAAAAGGCGCTTCCAGGCCGATTGCCGAGCGAATCAATTCGGATCTCACGTTGAAGACCGCCACCGATGCCACGAGCAGGCCGGCGGACGATGACGTCGTAAAGCGAATAGGGGACGGGCTCTTCGAAGTACGTTGTCTCGCCGAAGACTTGCGCACCGCGCTTGACGACGGCATGGAGACTGCCGTCCTGCAGGAGATTACGCAGGAATTGATTATGAAAACGCGTGAGGTGGAACGGTTTATCCCATAGCGGATTAAAAGGATAGGATGAGCACTATGAATTCTGGTGTCCGTAAGTCAATTATTACTTTGATAGCCGTTGCAGTTGTTGCGCTCGCAATTGTTATTGTGGGGCCAGTTTTGTATCGCGTTTTCACGCATGAAGGGGTGCGTACTGGGGATTTCGAGGCGACGGAGCTGCCTGCAGCAACAACTGACGCGAATGGCACCTGGAAGATTATCGGTGGCGATAACTCACAGAACACTTCCGTTGGCTTTACTTTTAACGAGGTACTGCCGGGCAGCAGGCGTACGACGTCCGGTTCCACCCACGATGTCACCGGCGAGCTGAAGGTTGCTAACAACAATCTTGAGGATGCATCCATTGTTGTTGACATGGCAACTTTGACTAGCGATATTGAACGTCGTGACATCAATGTCCGCAACAATATTTTCAGTGTTGAGCAGTACCCAGAAGCCAAGTTTGAGCTTGCAGAGCCGCTCGATATTTCAAACATTCCAGATAACGGCCAGTGGGCGAATATCGAGATTCCGGGACGCCTGACCATCCGCGGTGTCACCAATGATGTCACCGTGCCGATGAAGGCCGCTCGTACCGAAAACCTGGTTTTGCTGTCGGGCACTCTGCCAATCAACCGACTGGATTACAACGTGCGCCTGCCACAGTTTGTAGCTGCATCCATCGAGGAAAACGGCGAACTCAATCTACGCATTGTCGCAGAGAAGCAGGACGCGTAGGACGGGTAGGTTTCGCGGCTGGCAGACACAGCCATCTAAAGAGAATCGCAGTAGCGCTAATCCAAATCGGCTTATAGCCAGCGAAAATACACCTCGATTCGTCACTGTGACGTAATAAAGCCATTTAGTCACACACCACAGACATCCCACCAAAAACATTTTTGGTTGGCTAGTTGGGAGTCACAACGATATGAACACCTACGAAGCAATGTTGCTCGCACGAAAGGTGCGAATGGTGCTGCTCATTATCTTCATCGCGTTCGTGACCTACAAGGGCGTGTGGTGGCTCGCGGCTGTCGGCGCATTCCTGATTGGCATGACCCTGTGGCAGAACAAGCGACTGCGGGAAGAGATTGCCGTTCGCACCGCGGATGAGCTTGCATCGGACGCCAAGGACAATGAGCAATAAGCCCGACGGCATGGATCAAGCGCCAAGATAGAACACGGCAGCAGAAAAGGCGGCGGCGAAAAAGGCGACAGGCCTGGAAATTCAGAAAACCCCAGGGCCAACCACTTTCAGTATTTGTCCGATAATATACATTATGACATTTTGGCCTTAAGGTCTCGTCCTCCCCATTACCGCCGATGCGCCATTGCCGTCAGGTCTAAGGAATTTTTAGTAAGATTTCTCGCATGCCTGAACTCTCAGACACATCCAGCAGCTCAGACAGATCCAATGCGTCCGACACATCAGATAGCTCTGGCTCGTCCGACGACCCAGAGCCTCGCGCCAACGTTGACGGGCTCTCAGTAGCCGCAGTAAGCGCAATCACCGCAGCAACCGCCGCAGCATCCCCAGCGAACGCAGCGAACACTTCAGGTGATGCCGCGTGATCGTATCCGCGCTTATCGTATTAGCGGTCTTTCTTTTCCTCGTTTTCGCCAATGCAATTTTCGTTGCTGTCGAGTTTTCCTACCTCACGGTTAATAGGAACGATGTCAAGAACGCCGCAAACGCCGGCTCAAGGTCCGCATATTTAGTAGACCGTGCTCTATCACGCACCTCTACTAACCTCTCCGGCGCACAGCTGGGAATTACCGTCACCAGCCTCGTCGCTGGTTTCCTGACCGGGCCTTCCCTCGGCGTCCTCCTCGAAGCCGCATTTGGTGGCACTAGCATCTCTCCCGCCACCGTCACTGCAATCAGCACTACGGGCGCTTTCATTATCGCGACCTTCACTCAAATGGTCTTTGGCGAACTCGTCCCCAAAAACTGGGCCATCGCCGAGCCCGCTAAAGTCGCAAACCTGGTGGTCAGGCCACAAAATGCCTTTATGTTCGCATTCGGCTGGCTGGTCTGGCTACTCAACAGCGCGGCTAATTGGGTGCTAAAACGGCTCGGCTTCTCCCCTGAGGAAGAGGTCGCCAGTGCCAGGACCGCGGAGGAACTCCGTGCCGTCGTCACGCGCTCTAGCGATGAAGGAAAGATTAACCCGCAGACCGCCGAGTTGGTGGCGCGATCGATCGAGTTCGGCGAGCGCACAGCGGCTGATGTGATGACGCCACGCACGCAGATCATCTTTATCGAAGATCAGAGCGTCGCAGAGATGCTGACGGTCGTCGCAGATTCCGGGCACGCCCGCTTCCCCGTCGTCGGCAACAGCGTCGACGACATTCGCGGCGTGGTGCATTACACCGACCTGCTCAGCGTGCCACACGCACAACGCTTGACGACGTCGGCTGCGAGCCTGGCCAAAGATGTACTCGTGGTAAACGACTCGACCACACTTGATCCGCTGATGCGGCAACTGCGTGAGGATGCATACCAGTTCGCGGTGGTTGTCGATGAGTACGGCGGCACGGACGGCATTGTGACGTTGGAGGATCTCGTCGAGGAAATCGTCGGTGAAATTGACGATGAACAGGACGATCGTTCGTTGCTCTACAGCCGGATTAGCCCCAATACGGTGATTGTTTCCGGTCTCATGCGCCCTGATGAGTTGGGAGAGATTCTAAACCTGGTCCTGCCGGAGGGCGAAGAATCCGACACTATTGGTGGATTTATCACCGAACGCTTGGATCGCATGCCTCGCTTCGGCGACACGATTACGGTCGAAGCCACCGACCACGAGAACCTCGATGAGGAGAACTTGCCTACCACCGCTGAAGTTGCTTTTCGAGTCGAGCGCATGGCGCGTCACCGCGTTGGCCGTATTCGCGTCCAGGTGGACCGCGCCGGCAACAAGGTCACGCGCACGGACGAAGGCGCTCACCAGGACGGAACCAGTCACAACCACGTCGAGCACAACAGCGAAAAGGAGGGCTAGAACATGCCACTACTTACTCTTATTTTGCTGTTGGCCCTCAATGCCTGGTTTGTCGCCGCTGAATTTGCGATGGTCTCGGCTCGCCGCGACCAGATTGAACCGGATGCCGTCAGCGGCTCTACCAGCGCAAAGTACGCGCTGCGCGGTATCGAAAACGTGTCGGTCTCCCTGGCGGCAACACAGCTGGGCATTACCGCCTGTTCCCTGCTCATCGGTGCCGTCGGCGAGCCTGCGATTGCGCACTTCTTCGAGCCCTACATGACAGCGCTGGGACTCCCCGCGGGCACCGCCCACGTGGTTGCGCTGGCGTTGGCGCTGCTGATTGTCACTTTCTTACACATGGTTGTCGGCGAAATGGTGCCGAAGAACATCGCTATTGCGGCCCCCAGCCCGACGGCGAAGTTCGTGGCTATTCCGCTGTATGTGATTGTGCGGGTGCTCAATCCGGTTATCTGGGCGATGAATACGACCGCGAACATCGTGGTTCGCAAGGTTCTTCGCGCCACTCCGAAGAACGAGGTCGATTCCTCCTTCACCGCTAGTCAGGTGCAGGATTTCGTCGCCGAGTCCGGGCGTCAGGGCCTTCTCGACAATGACGAGCTCGCGCTCCTCCACAAAGCTCTCGGCTTCGAGCATCTGACCGCCGCGGATGTCACTATGCAACTCGACACCCTCGTCACCATTGGCCCCGACGCCACTGTCGCCGACATCGAAGAGCTCAGCGCACGCACGCGCTTTTCCCGCTTCCCCATCACCGATGCCGACAGCAGCTTCATCGGCTACCTTCATGTCAAGGATTTGCTCTCGCTTGACGACGGTCACCGCGACCGACCCTTCCCGCGGAATCTGATTCGCACCTTCGCAAGCGTCAGCCCGGATGCCAAGCTCCAGACGGTCATGCGGCTTATGCAGCGCGAGCAGGCTCACTTCGCCTTGGTGACGGAGGAAGATAGTACTTCGGAGAACTCTGTCAGCGGAATCGTTGCGCTGGAGGACGTACTAGAAGAGCTCGTCGGCGAAGTCCGCCAGGCAACAGCCTAGCGAGTGCGCCGACGAGCCCCGTCGATTCCAGCTGGTTACTTGCTGCTGAAAGCTTGTTAGCTAATTACTTCAGTGCAGCCAGTGCGGAGTCGTAGTCCGGCTCCGTGGTGATCTCATCGACCAGCTGGTTGTAAATGACCTTGCCCTCTTCGTCAGTGACGACTACGGCCCGAGCAAGCAGGCCGGCGAGCGGGCCATCCTGCTGGACAACACCGAAGGCTTCGCCGAAGCCGTGGCGGAAGTCCGAGGCAACCTCAACGTTGTCCAGGCCTTCTGCAGCGCAGAAGCGGCCGAGAGCGAACGGCAGGTCACGCGAAACATTAACTACGACGGTGTTGTCCAGCCCAGCAGCGTCCTCGTTGAAGTGACGCACCGAAGCTGCACAAACACCGGTGTCTACCGACGGGAAGATGTTGTAGACGACCTTCTTACCAGCGAAGGTCTCATTGGTGACCTCACCGAGGTCACCACCGGTGAGGGTAAACTCCGGAGCCTTGTTGCCCACCTGGGGCAGGTCTCCGGAAAGCTGGACTGGGTTGGACTGAAATGCGGTTTGTGTCATAGCGCCCTTTTTACCGACTTTCGTCCGGATCCTCCAGGCTGTTTTCTGGAAATCAGTAGAATCGTGACAGAAATGAAATTCCGGGCCGCAGTATCTTGAGCAATCTTGCGTACCTTGCGGTCCGGGCCACGCTATTCAGCGGGCCCCACGTTTAAACTCCGAGGAAAGGCAGCCATGAGTTTGATTACCGCAATTGTGTCCATCGATGTCGAAGCTGACAAGATTCCGGAGGCCGCCGAGACCATCGTCGAGATCGACGGCGTGACTGAGGTCTACTCCGTTACTGGTGACTGGGACTTGGTCGTCGTGGTGCGCGCAACTAATCACGATGATTTGGCGGAAATCATTCCAAATCTCATCAGCAAGGTCGACGGTGTTATTCGCACTCAGACTCAGCTGGCTTTCCGCACCTACTCTCAGCACGACCTGGAAAGTGCATTCTCCATCGGGCTGGAGTAGTCGCGGATTCTTCTACCGAACTGTGCGGTATGCGGTAGCTACTTAACCACTTCCGCCATCGCGCGGCCTGCCTGGCGGCCACTGAAAATACAGCCGCCCAGGAATGTACCTTCCAGCGCGTTGTTGCCGTGGACGCCGCCGCCACCGAAGCCAGAGGCCTCGCCTGCGGCGTAGAGCCCCTCGAAGGGAGTTCCGTCCGGGTGCAAGCACTGGCCGTCGAGGGTGGTCTCGATGCCACCGAGCGTCTTGCGGGTCAGCATGCGCAGACGAATAGCAATCAGTGGGCCGTTCTTCGGATCCAAAATCGGTGATGGCGGCACGGAGCGGATGATCTTGTCCCCGAGGAAGTTCCGGGCCACGTTGACGTAATTGACCTGGTAGTCCTTGGAGAAGGGGTTACCGGTCTGCATATCGCGCTGACGAATCTGCTCCTCGAGCTTCTCCAGGTCAATCTTCGGCGCTGCGGCTCCGGACTCCCCGCCCGAGCTCGCCTCCACAATCTCGTTCATCCCCTCGACCAGCTTTGGCAGATCGTCGGCAACCACCCAGTCTTCGCCGTTATCCATAAACGCCTGAATAGGTGCGGCAACACCAGAGGTCACCTTGCCAATCAGCTTCTTGATCTCCTTGTCGGTCAGATCCGGATTCTGTTCTGAGCCAGAGAAAATAAACTCCTTGCCCACGATGTTCTTATTCAGCACAAACCAGGAATACGAGTGTCCGGTGGCCAGAATGTGCTTCATCGTGCCGACAGTATCCGCGCCCGGAATATATGGCGCTGGCAGGCGGTTTCCTTCTGCGTCGAACCACATGGCCGACGGCCCCGGGATGATACGGATACCGTGATTCGGCCACACGGGATTCCAGTTCTTCATGCCCTCGGTGTAATGCCACATGCGGTCACGGTTGACGAGGTTTGCGCCGGCCTGCTCTGCAATCTCGATACCACGACCGTCAACATGCTCTGGCACACCGCAGACCATATCCTTCGGCATCTCGCCCAGGCGCTCGGTCGGCCAGCACTTACGCACGGCTTCCAGGTTGCCGCCAACACCGCCCGTCGCAATGCACACGGCCGACCCGCGGATCTCAAAGTCCTCCCCTGTTTCCTCGCGTGACGACGCCACTCCTCGCTCTAGCGATTCACAGGGAACCAGAATCTTGCCACGCACGCCGACGGCGCGACCATCTTCGACGATTACCTCGTCAACGCGGTGGCGATGGCAGTATTCCACCAGCCCCTTCTTCGCAGCTTCAGCGACCGGCTCTGCGAATACGCGGACGATTTCGGGGCCTGTGCCCCAGGTGAGGTGGAATCGGGGTACCGAGTTGCCGTGACCGTCGGCACGCCCTTCACCGCGCTCAGCCCACCCGACGACAGGCAGGAACTTCACGCCGAGATTGCGGAGGTAGTCACGCTTCTCCCCTGCCGCGAAGTTCAGGTAGGCCTTGGCCCACTTGCGTCCCCAGTTGTCTTCCTCGCGGTCGAACTGCGCGGAGTTGAACCAGTCAGCTTCAGCGAGCTCGCGGTTGTCCTTGACTCCGAGGCGGCGCTGCTCTGGCGAGTCGACGAGAAAGATTCCTCCCAGCGACCAGAAAGCCTGTCCGCCGAGGTTGTTGGCATTCTCCTGGTCGACAAGGATGACCTTCTTGCCGGCCTGCGTGGCCTCATACGTCGCGACCAATCCGGCAAGTCCGGCGCCGACGACAACAATGTCTGCAGTACGTGTGGTGCTCTGTGCGTTCATAGTTTCGTTTTTAGACCCTAAACATCGCCTTTGAGGTGGTTTTGCCTAAAAACGTGATTTATTTTTACAGGCTTTATTTATCTGGCGAATTTCCAACGCGCCCGGAGCTGCCCACTGCTAGTGAGGCCTGCGTGGCGCATGCACGAGCTCGACCTGTACGAGCGTGACTTTCTCTGCGCGCACGAGCGCTTCAAACAGCGACAGATAGTAATTCCACATCCTCCGGAACACTCTGTCGTACCCGATACCAGCGGCTTCGCGCGCATGCGCCGCAAAGAAATCTCGCTGGAGCTGCAAGGTCGTCGCGAAGTGCGCCGGAATGTACTCTTCCGCCGCGATGCGCAGGCCGGTTTCCCGGTCCACCATCTTGCGCAGCTCTTCTACAGTGAAAAGCTGCAGCTGCGGCCACACGTAAGCGCGTACGAGGTCCAAGCTGCGCTCGGCGAGCGCATCGAATTTGTCCGTCGCTACCACCATTTGGACGACGATGGTGCCGCGGTCGACAAGCAGACGCTCGGCGCTCTTCAGCCAGCGCAGCGCACCTGCACGACCGAAGGTCTCCAGACGCCCGACGTTGATAACCGCCTCGAAGTCGGACTCGAATTCGCGTGGCGACGGAATGTTGCGATCCATCTGGATCACATCGACCGCGCCGCGCAATCCGGCTTTTTCCACCCGTTCCAGCACCGTTTCGGTGTGGTCATCAGAGACGGTAATAACCTCCGCGCCCGCTCCCCTTTCTGCAGCTCGAAGGGCAATTTCTCCGCCTGCCGACGGCCATTCGGCGACACGGTCGCCGGCCCGGACTCGAGCCAGATCGAGCATGTGCTCAATATTGCGCACCTGGGCATGCAGAAAATCGGCACGCGCGACGGATTTCGGGGCATCGACATAAGTCACGTCAACTGACCAGTGCGAGGGAACCCCACCCTTGCCAGCACCACGGGCATAGTTTTGAATCTGTTCCCGCGACGAGGTTCGCACTCCGGAGGCGAACAGGCCGGAACCGCCCATCAGCAATTCGCCGGAATAGAGCTCCAGCAATGAGGTCGGCAACTCTCCCGCCATATCTGGCCCATCGAGACGCGGACGTGAACGCGCGACTTTCATCAGACCACGTGCCAACGGCCCCAACGAAGCAATATCAAGCTCGGCGCTAAGCAGTCGGCTGAGAAGCTCTGGCAAGTCATCACTGGACCACTCGCCCGCGAGATAGGCCTCCCCCAATCCGAGCCATTCTGAATCAGCTAGTCGAGAATAGAAAACAGGATCAATGACGCTGAAAACGACTGGACGACACGATTCAGAACTAGTGGGAGATTCACTGCCGCCGCTAGAGCTGGCACCACCGACTCCGTCGACAGCCAAATCGGCGTCACCCGTCGACCGAGTAATGAAAGACTCCCCGACAAACTCACCGGATTCAACCAGCTCAATGCCGTTATCCTGGCAGAGTCGCTCAAAAGAGCGTTCCATCATTTCGGCACGTTTCGCTAGAAAACGCCCCTCTGGAATACGCGCAACCCGAGGCCATCGCTCTGCGTCAATTGCCTGCCGGCTTGCCGAATTCACCCTGCCCGAACCTCCTAACAATCGCGCCGCATAAAGGTACGAATAACGAACTGAGTTTGCTCTCGCAGCCTACCGCGCAGGGACCCAGAATAGGCGGTGGCGCACCGAGAGGATTACTATTGTGGCTTGCCGGCTAAAAGCCGAATCTAAAACTTCGAGAACTTTAAAGTCTGTGAGGAGAAAATACATGACCGAGACTCCGTACCGCCCGCACTCCGGACGCCCGCACGTGGTCGTCATCGGTTCGGGTTTCGGTGGCTTGTTCGCGGCGAAGAAGTTGCAGGGCGCCGAGGTCGACGTCACTCTCATCGACCGCACTAACCACCACCTGTTCCAGCCACTGCTCTACCAGGTAGCAACGGGCATCCTGTCCTCGGGCGAAATCGCTCCGTCCACTCGTACGATCTTCGACGGTGTTCAGAACGTTCGTGTTGTCAAGGGCGATGTCACCGACATCGACGTCGAAAAGCAGGTTGTGACTTCGGAACTGGGTCACCAGACTTCCAAGTGGGAATACGATCACCTCCTGGTTGCCGCTGGCGCTGGCCAGTCCTACTTCGGCAATGATCACTTTGCCGAGTTTGCTCCGGGCATGAAGAACATCGACGACGCACTCGAAATCCGTGCCCGCATCATCGGCGCGTTTGAGCGCGCCGAGCTGACCAACGATCCGGCTGAGCGCGAGCGCCTGCTGACCTTCGTTGTTGTCGGCGCTGGTCCGACTGGTGTTGAGCTTGCTGGCCAGCTGGCCGAGCTGGCTAACCGCACCCTCGCATCGTCCTACCGCAGCTACAACCCGCACGCTGCACGCGTCGTCCTGCTCGACGGCGCACCACAGGTTCTGCCGCCGTTTGGCAAGCGTCTGGGCCGCAAGGCTCAGAAGTCCCTGGAGAAGATGGGCGTCATCGTCAAGCTGGGCGCGATGGTGACTGACGTCAATGAAGAGGGAGTCACCTACAAGAACATGAAGGATGGAACCGAGGAGTTCATCCCGTCGTTCTGCAAGATTTGGTCCGCCGGCGTGTCCGCTTCCCCGCTGGGCAAGATGATTGCCGAGCAGACTGGCGCCGAGACCGACCGCGCTGGCCGTGTCGTTGTCAACGAGGACATGACAGCTGGTGACTACAAGAACGTCTACGTCGTGGGCGACATGTCCAACCGCGAGAACCTGCCGGGTGTTGCTCAGGTTGCTATTCAGGGTGGCGAGTACGTCGCCGCCAACATTGCAGCTGAGGCCGACGGCCGCGATGTCGCTGAGCGTCAGCCGTTCGAGTACTTCGATAAGGGCTCCATGGCAACCGTCTCCCGCTTCTCCGCAGTGGTGAAGATGGGCAAGGTTGAGGTCACCGGCTTCATCGGCTGGATTCTGTGGCTGGCCGTCCACCTGATGTTCCTGGTGGGCTTCCGCAACCGCCTCGTCTCCTGCGTCAGCTGGGGCCTGAACGTCCTGGACCGCAACCGTTGGCAGATGGTTTCCACCCGCCAGCAGATGTACGCACGCAACGCCATCGACCGCCTGGCCGAGTTCAACAAGGACAAGGCTGAGCAGGATCTGCCGCTGGAGGTTCGCGACACTCGCCGCGAGCACCGCGCAAAAAGGAACAAGTAGTTAACTTGCAGGTGGCCAGATTAGAAAACAGCTAATCACGACAAGCCACCTGCGAGCTTCCTACCAGGCCCGTTACCACCTATAACGATTTGCTACAGCGGCTTGTCGAGTACCGCAATTCGTAGGTTGGTGCGGGCCAGCAGTTTTTCATCTGCCTTGCGGGTGTGCTCAATACGCCACAGTTGCATGGTGCGCCCCAGGTACTCTGGCTCCGCCGTGGTAACGATTACCTCGCCAGCTCGGGCGGAGCGGTAAAAATCGGTGTTATTGTTCACACCGACGACCGGCTTCTTCGCACCGCAGGCAACGAAACCAGCAATAGAGCCAGCAGTCTCACCTAGCGAGCAATAAACACCGCCATTGGCTAGGCCCCACGGTTGCAGGTGGTCGGGCCCGACCTCGAGCTCCATCTGAATTCGCTCCGGCCCGACATGGACAAACTTCGTGCCCAGCAAGGTATCTAGACCGCCGATTCCGTTATCGCCCAAGGTGCTGTTAAAAACAGCCAGCTCCTCATCGCTCAGCGCTTCCTGGCTAGCCTTCGTCGCCAGTGTCATATAATCGCGCAGCGCCTTCCTCTTCGCCTGCTCGGCGACGGAAGCTGCAGAGTTAGAGTCCTGTGAACTGCCATTATTCGCAATAGTCTCGTCAGTCATGCCAAACATTGTGCCAGCGCACGCCATCACTCGTGGCAGTTTCAACGTTAAAAGCAGTAACAATTTCTGAGTCCCAGATACAACGAACCCCGGCCAGGCTTTAAGATGGTGGGCATGACCGATAACAATGAACTCGCACAAATTGGTGTCGTCGGGCTCGCCGTCATGGGCTCGAATATCGCACGCAACTTCGCCCACAAGGGACACACCGTTGCCGTGTACAACCGCAGTCCGGAGAAAACTCGCACCCTCATCGCTGAACACGGTGATGAAGGCTCATTCATCCCGTCCGAGACCATTGAAGAGTTCGTCGCTTCGCTGGAGCGCCCGCGTCGTGCTCTGATCATGGTTCAGGCAGGTGCCGCTACTGATGCGGTCATCGATCAGCTTGCCGACGTGATGGAGCCCGGCGACATCATCATTGATGGCGGTAACTCTCTTTACACGGACACCATCCGTCGCGAGAAGGCTATTCGCGCCCTTGGCCTGCACTACGTTGGCACTGGTATTTCCGGTGGTGAAGAAGGTGCTCTGACCGGCCCATCCATTATGCCGGGTGGCACGAAGGAGTCCTACGAGTCCCTCGGCCCGCTGCTGGAGTCCATCTCCGCTCACGTTGATGGCGTTCCGTGCTGTACTCACATTTCCTCCGATGGCGCTGGCCACTTTGTAAAGATGGTCCACAACGGCATCGAGTACGCGGATATGCAGGTAATTGGCGAGGCCTACCACCTGCTGCGCGAAGCTGCTGGCCTCACCCCTGCCGAGATTGCAGATATCTTCCGCGAGTGGAATAAGGGCGACCTGGACTCCTACCTGGTCGAGATCACCGCTGAGGTTCTCTCTCAGGTCGATGAGAAGACAGGCAAGCCGCTGGTGGATGTCATCGTTGATGCTGCTGGTCAGAAGGGCACCGGCCGTTGGACGGTCAAGGCCGCTTTGGACTTGGGCATTCCAGTAACTGGTATTGGCGAGGCCGTGTTCGCTCGCGCCCTGTCGTCTTCCCTTGCTCAGCGTGAGGCTGCCCGCAACCTGCCGTCGGGAAGCCTGGCTAAGGCTCCGGAAGATCGCGATGCTTTTGTGGAGCGCGTCCGTAAGGCGCTCTACGCTTCCAAGATCATTGCCTACTCGCAGGGCTTTGATGAGATTAACGCTGGCGCCAAGGAGTACGGCTGGGAAATCGACCGCGGTGCGCTGGCGACCATCTGGCGTGGTGGCTGCATCATCCGCGCACAGTTCCTGAACCGCATCAAGGAAGCGTACGACCGCAATCCGGAGCTGCCGGCGCTGGTACTCGACGAGTACTTCCGTGACCAGGTCACCGAGTGCCTCGACGCGTGGCGCGACGTTGTCGTCACTGCAGCACAGATGGGTATCCCGGCTCCGGTGTTCTCCTCCTCGCTGGCGTACTACGACGGCCTGCGTGCGGAGCGTCTGCCGGCAGCACTGGTTCAGGGGCAGCGTGACTACTTCGGTGCGCACACGTACCAGCGTGTTGACCGCGAGGGTGCTTTCCACACCCTCTGGTCTGGCGACCGCTCCGAGGTTGAAGCGTAGTCTTGAAGTCTGTCGCTTCACACTCTTGAAGTTAAAAGGGGTCTGAGATGCCATTTCCCAAGAAGGCAAAGCCTGATTTTGTGCCACGAGTTCTTTCCATCGCCGGCACAGACCCAACAGGTGGCGCTGGGCTCCATGCCGATTTGAAATCAATCGCCGCCGCCGGTGGTTATGGCATGGGCGTGGTCACCGCTTTGGTATCTCAGAACACCGTGGGCGTTCGTGCCGTCCACACCCCACCTGTTGACTTCCTCGTCGAGCAGCTGGCTGCTGTAACTGAGGATGTCACCATCGACGCGGTGAAGATTGGCATGTTGGGTTCACGCGAACTCACGCAGGCCGTCACCAACTGGGTTCGGGAGACCAAGCCAGCCGTGGTTGTTCTCGATCCGGTTATGGTCGCGACCTCTGGCGACCGTCTGCTTGACGAAGATGCCATGGACGCAATGCGTGACTTGGTCGCGGAAGCCACCGTCATCACGCCGAATGTTCCCGAACTGGCATTGCTTGCCGACGCCCCGGAGGCCAGCGACTTCACTGAGCTGATTGAGCAGGCGCTGGAGTTCGCGAGCAAGAACGATGTCATCGTGATTGCAAAGACTGGTCACTTAAGTGATGAGGAAGCCGGCAACGCCGTGGCCTTCCCCGATGGCCAGGTTTTCTTCAGCTCTTCTCCCCGCATTCACACTGAGAACACCCATGGCACGGGTTGTTCGCTGTCCGCAGCTCTAGCCACACGGATTGGTGGGGGCTCTGCGATCAATGATGCCCTGCGCTGGACTACGCGCTGGCTCAGCGAGTCCATTCGTTTCGCGGATAACCTCAACGTCGGCCAGGGGCACGGCCCCATTGACCACGGCCACAGGGCTCGTCGCCTGGAAAAGGTCGCGCTTCGCCGAATGCAACCAGTGCATCTGAACTCCAGTTTTTACCCGGAGGCCATCGAAGGCACTGACACTGAGCAGCCGCCGAAGGAGCTGGAATCTTTCTTCGGCCACTCACTCCAGATTGCTCCGGCGGGCCCCTTTACTTCCCAGCTGTGGCGGGACATCGAGGACATCGTTGCCGAGATTGGCGGAATGTTCAGCGTCCCCACGATGCTCCGCGGCGACCTTTCCTCGGACGAAACCAACTTCTTCGTAGCGCAAGAGGCCTGGTACTTGCACCAAGTTTTCCCAGTCCTGTCGCATCTGGCAACCAAAGCACCCTGCGCTAAGGAACAGGTTCTGTGGTCGTCACTCGCACAGGAAGCCCTGGTGCGTGCGTTGGAATTGAGCAATAACGCGCTGGAAGAGACTTCTTCGGCGCTCGAGGACATCGAGCCGACAACCATCACGCAGCTTTTGCTGGACGTGCATTCTTCCTGTAGCGCTTTCAACCCATATCGGGTCGCCGTAACCAGTATCGTCGCCGAAATGTGGATTGCAACCGAGCTGACTCTGCAAGGAAAATCGCTGGTTGATGAGGATTCCGCGATCGCGAACTGGGTGGAGGTGTATTCCGACCCCGAGTATGTTGACAGTGTTCAGCAGGCTCTCGAGGTCCTTGAAAAGAATATGTCCACGGCCAGCGATGCGGAGCTCAAATCCATCCGCAACATCTTCCGTCGAGCCGCCATTCTTGAGCGCGAGGCCTATGCGCAACCGGGTCGCGGTTGGTAAATGTCATGGGACGGTAGTTTTCAAGCTCACCGGACGTGCCTATTGCATGGCTGTCCGGGGATAGCGGTATTCTAACAAGCATGCCCCCTCCTGCTGAGTCCAGTGATTTCAGACAGTTGGGCACGCCGGAAGCGATTGTGAGTATTCTGCGTGCCCAGCACATAACTTCGCCTACCGCCGTGCAGGTGGCGACTTTGCCAGATGCTTTCGCTGGCAAGGACGTTCTCGCACAGGCCCCCACAGGCTCGGGCAAAACGCTCGCATTCGGCATTCCGCTGGTCGCGTTACTCAATAACGCCTCTCCAGCGCTTCCCGGTTACCCGCGCGCGCTAATTATTTCGCCAACGCGCGAACTCGCAGATCAGATTGCTGATGTCCTCGCTGACATCGGTGCCGCTGCAGGTCTGCGTGTCTTGAGCTTGGTCGGCGGTGACTCCGTGGCCAAGCAGCAGACTCTGCTCGCGGCACCAGTCGATATCGCTGTGGTCACACCGGGTCGCGCACACGATTTGCGCCGCCGCGGTCTCCTCAGCCTTGAGCAGGTTCATGCCGTAGTCGTAGACGAAGCGGACATGCTCGCTGACATGGGCTTTCTGCCCGATGTTCTGGGCCTGGTCCGTGCGTGCCCGAAGTCGGCACAGCGCATGGTCTTTTCCGCCACGATTAACGACGACGCCGCGGGGCTTATCCGCGATCGTCGCGCAAGTAGCACTGAAGTTGCGAAGCACAAGGTCACTGCCTCCCGGTTGACCATGCGCAATATGCGGCATCTGTTACTTCGGGTGGAGGACAACGCTGAGGCAGACGAAGTGGTCGCCTGGATTGCCTCCCGCAAGGATCAGTGCGTCATTTTCGCCAACTCTAAGGCGCGTGTCGTGCAGCTGGCTAAGTTTCTACAGTTCTACGACATCAAGTTAGGTTTCCTCCACGGCGATCGCGGCCAGGCAACTCGTCGCGCAGTCCTCAAGGCCTTTGCCGACGGTGAAATCAATGTCCTCGTCACCACGGATGTGGCCGCTCGTGGCATTGATATCGATGCTCTTGACTTGGTTGTGCACGCGGATCCGCCAAGGGATTCCGCGACGTATATTCACCGCTCGGGTCGCACGGCTCGTGCAGGTGCTTCCGGCACGGTAGCGATGATTGTGCGTGACCGCCAGGTTGATCAGGCCCGCGAACTGCTGGCAGGGGCCGGCGTTGAAGCCGAAGAGCTGCGCGCCGCTCCGGGACTGCCTCGATTTGTCAAGGAACTGGGCGCACGACGTCCGCGCCGGGCTCGTCAAGATCAGAGCCAATCGACAGGCGGTGCTAGTGGTGCCGGTTACCGCGGGCGCGGCGGTCCGTCGGCAAGCGGAAAGAATCGTGCTGGCGGTCGCGTACACCGCCCCAAGCGAGGGAAAAAGAAGAAGAGATAATCAGTGGATATTGTTCTCAATATTGTCGCGGTTGTCGGATTTATCGCGCTAACCGCTGGCACCGGTCTCTTTGTGGCGTTTGAATTCGCGCTGACGGGACTGGAGCGGTCTACGATTGACGCCGACCGCGCCCGTTCAGCGGATGCGCCTGCTGAGGCCGTTCACAAGGCACATAATCGACTGTCCTTCCACCTCTCCGGTGCACAGCTGGGCATTACGTTGACCACGCTGGCAACTGGTTTCCTCGCGGAACCGGTGCTGGCGCAGTACTTCACGCCGATGTTGCATTGGATGGGGCTCAGCGAGTCTGCAGCGGGACCGACCGCACTGATTCTTGCGCTCATTGTGGCCACGATGTTGTCGATGGTCTACGGCGAATTGGTGCCAAAGAATGTCGCGATTACAGAGCCGTTGGCAGTAGCGCGAGTTACGGCTCGTCCGGTGATGGCGTTTAACTGGGTGTTCCACTACTTCATCCATTCGCTGAATGCCACGGCGAACTGGCTGGTGCGCAAGCTCGGTATTGAACCGGCGGATGAGTTGGCTTCGGCGCGTTCCCCGCAGGAGCTGGAAGCACTGGTGCGCAATTCTGCGGAGCAGGGGGCATTGGATGAGTCGAAGGCCGCTGTACTCGAGTCGTCGTTACGCTTTGGCGAAACGACGGCGGAGGACCTAATGACGCCGCGGTCGACGATTACCTCCCTCGATGTCGATGACACGGCGCTGGATCTGCTGGCTGTCGCTATCGAATCGGGGCATTCCCGCTTCCCCATTACTGACGGGGACCTCGATGCCACTGTCGGTGTTGTCCACGTCAAGGACGCATTTGCGGTGCCTGCGGCGAAGCGCTCAACCACCACCATGCGGGAGATTGCACGGCCTGTGCCGACGCTGCCGCAGTCGCTGGACGGCGATGCCGTGCTGGAGGCCGTGCGTTCGGCCGGTTCGCAGATTGCGCTGGTCGCGGACGAGTACGGCGGTATCGCTGGCATTGTCACCATCGAGGATGTCGTCGAGGAAATTCTTGGCGAGGTCTGGGATGAGTACGACGACAAGGAGTCCGAGCAGGAAGTCAAACGCGCGATCGAAGGCTGGAACTGCTCTGGCCTTGTACGTACCGACGAGCTGCCGACCAAGGTCGGATACTTCGCCCCAGAAGGTAGCTTCGAAACGCTCGGTGGCTTGATTATGTTTGCGCTCGGTCGCATCCCGGAGGTCGGTGACGTCGTCCTGCTGCCAGAGACCGAACGCGATTTCATGGACGAGTTCGAATCGGGTATCGCCGGACGCTGGTACGCCCGCATTCTAGCGATGGATGACCGCCGCGTGGACCGTGCCATTTTGATCCCTGTTACCAACGAGCGCGCTAAGGAGATGTTCAACCTATGAGTGACTGGTTTGGAATCCTCCTGACTTTCTTCTTGCTGTTGGTCAACGCGTTTTTCGTGGGCGCGGAGTTCTCACTTATTGCTGCTCGCCGTGACCGTTTGGAAGCGCTGCTGGCTCAGGGAAAGAAGCGCGCACGCACAGTTATCAATGCTTCTGAGCACCTGTCGATGATGCTCGCCGCCGCACAGCTGGGCATCACCATTGCCTCGCTACTGCTGGGTAAGGTCTCTGAGCCGGCGCTGGCACATCTGCTGGAAGCTCCCTTCCAGGCGATGGGTATTCCGGAGTCGCTGCTGCACCCGCTGAGCTTTGCCATCGCATTGATGCTGGTGTCAGTGCTGCACATCATGCTCGGTGAGATGGTGCCGAAGAATATCGCGCTGGCAGGACCGGAAACGATGGCCATGCTGCTTATTCCGGTTCATATGGTCTTCTACCGTCTGACCAAGCCGCTGTTGCTGCTGTTTAACTGGATGGCTCGCCATACGCTTAAGCTGTTCGGCATTGAGCAGCGCGATGAGCTCGACACCACTGTCGATTCCACTGAGTTGGCATCGATGATTGCGGAGTCTCGTCAAGAGGGGCTCCTTGACAGCGAGGAGCACGTCCGCCTTCGTCGCACACTGGCTTCGGCCACGCGCACCATTGAGGAGGTACTGATTCCGCACGAGCAGATTCGGCGCCTCCCCACCGCACCGACTGTGGGCGATCTAGAGACGGCGGTCACCGAAACTGGTTTCTCCCGGTTCCCCGTCGCTGCGGCCAACAATGAGCCCAACGAGTACCGCGGCTATGTTCACGTGAAAGATGTCCTCGACCGCGTCATGGATCCTGCCTCCGGCCCAGAGACAGCCATCCCCGATGACGAGATTCGCCCGATGATCGAGATTCCGATCGATGCCACGCTGGATGAGGGATTGCGCATCATGCGCCGCTACAGCGCCCACATGGCAGTGGCTGTACGCGCTCGCATGCCAAAGCCGCACCTGCGCGCAAACGCCCCGGCAAGCATCGCTCCGAAGACCGGTGCTTTCTCCGGCGCGGAGCAGATCGGCATCGTGGCTCTGGAGGACCTCATCGAGGAGCAGGTCGGTGTCGTGCGCGACTGGACCCACGAGGTCTCCCCGCGTCGCAGCGGTGCGCCAAAGCAGCACTCGACCGTGAACCAGCCCCGGACCCGACCGGGCAGCACGCAGGGACGCCAGCAGTGACGCCTACGCCCGATTCGTCTTTCGATTGGCGTGAAGCCAAAGCAAGGCATATCGCCCGCGTCGATGTCCTGACCCGCGACCACCTGTCCCGTCGCAGTCGCGGCCAGCGCCACCCGGTCTGGGACTTCATCTTCGAGTACTACCCCGTTAAACCCGGCCAACTCCGCCGCTGGTCACCGGGCATCGGCGTAGATCTTCCCGGTGCGACGGCCAAGGACATCAGTCACCTGAAGTTCTTTACCCTCGACACGGACGACACTACCGATAGCCCTGCCTGCAAGGAGCCCACCGATACCGCCTCGGGGACGGCGCGTATGGATGTTTCGGCGTACGTCGATAAGCGAGGTAAGACGGTGGCGTACATCGGCCATCTGTTGCGTTCGACGCGCGCGAATCCGGCGCACTTTGACTGCTTTGGCCTGCATGAATGGGCGATGGTGTATCGCCAGCCGGAGCATCGTCATCCGGAGCCACTGCGGCTGGGTCAGGCAGGCACGGACGAGGTCGTCGAGGCCCACACGGTTCGATGTACGCACTTCGACGCCTTCCGTTTCTTCACGCCCGACGCCGTGCCGCTCAACGAGTTTGCCCCGACGCGCGAGACACAGCCGCACTGTGAGCAGATGGGGTGTCTGCACGCCAACATGGACTTGTATAAATGGGCGACCAAGCTCGGCGAGGCGGTCCCCGGCGACCTGTGGCTGGATACTTTCGAGCTCGCGTGCAGTGCCCGTGAGTTGGATATGCGCGCCGCTCCCTACGATCTGCGGGATTGGGGTTTTGCGCCCATTCGCATCGAAACGCCCGAAGGCAAGGCCGAGTACGTCCGCCGCCAGCGTGAGCTCAGTGCGCGTGCCGATGTTCTGCGCGGCCGTCTTCTCGAAGTGGTAGATGTCGCATTGTCCACGCAGTAAAGTTGGCAGGAGTTACGTGCGCGTTTGTGCTTTACGACGAGGTCTGCTGCGAGTCGGCAGTGCCGAGCACACTCAGCATAGAAAGGGCTAGAACGACATGGGACGACACGCCTCGGGTGAGAACAACTATCGAGTGGCTAAGGGGCCTTTTATTGCCGTCTTGGTCGTAATTGTTTTGGTCGCTGCGGTTTTTGCCTGGGTTAATCTGCGCAAGAGCAACGATTCGTCGATTGATGCTGACCGTGCACGGTGTACGAAGGGTGACCTGACGCTGGTGGTGACCGCTGATCCTGCTGCGGTGGGCTCGGCACAGAAACTTGTGCAGGACTATGGCGAGTCGAATCCCGTGGTGAGGGACTTCTGTGTGCGGCCACAGATTACGGTGGCGGGCTCGCAGGAGGTTGTGAACGCCCTGTCTGAGGCTGGCGGTGCTGAAGCTGGTGAGGGAGCTCCGGAGGACCCCGCTGCGGGTGAAGCCGGTACTGGAATTATGACTCCGGGAGTCTGGATTCCCGCCGATATCTCTTTTGTGGACCAGGCGAAGAACTCAGACAAGGTCAAGGTCAACAACCCCAAGACGTGGTTGCCGCCGATTGCCAGCGGCGTGGCCTTCACAACCAATCGTGCTGACCAGCTGAACAACGCCACCTGGGAAGAGCTTGCAGGATTGCGCGTGGCCGCCCCAGGTGGCTCCGATGCGGCACTGTCGGCCGTGATTAGTGCTCGACTTGGCGGTGGCCCGGACGTCGCTCGCGAACGCGCGGGCTTGGGTGAGGTCTACACCTCCAATACTCTGCTGACCATGCTCAGCCAGAACGTCGCTGATTTCGACGGCGTGGCCGCAACCCAGCCCATGCTGCAGATGGCCGGCGAGGGGCTGAAGCTGGTCTCCCCTGCGGACGCACCCCAGTTGCACGCGCCAGTTGTCACCTTTGGCTCCGGCGGCAAAATCGACGAGAACACGGCTCGCGCGGCCGAGGACTTCCGCAACTTCGCAGCAGATCACGGCGCCGACGGCGAAGCTGCTGAGAGCACTTTCAGCCCTGAAGTAGCGGAGAACTTTGGAGTGCTCTCGCAGATTCAGACGGATTCTTTTGCGCTGCCGCCAGCACTGGAGCAGCCGGACGCGCAACAGCCCGCAACTGCGGTGGGTTCGGCGCTCCTGCTCGCTGACACCTCCGAGGGCGTCGATGTTGGGGCGCTGTCTGCGGCACTTTCCGGCGCTATCGATGCGGCACCTGGCGGCCGATACGGCCTGTGGACATTCGCACCCGAGGTGAACCGCCTCGCGGAACTTCCCGCGCCCGATGACGAGGCCAACAACGGCGCGGAAGCCGTAAAGGGTTCGCTGGCCGAACTTCCGGCCGGTGGTGAGGCACAGTTCTGGCCAGCGCTTATCGATGCCTACCAGGCCGCCCGGGACACCTACTCCCCTGACAAGCCGAACCGTCTCGTCGTGCTCACCTCGGGTCGCGATGCCTCGGGCGCCGATGCCGCCGAGTCTGTCGAGAGGATTAAGGAACTCATTAGCCCGGACCGCCCGGTAACGATTGAGGTCATCGTGCTTCCCGACGGGGACAGCTCCAGCCCCGAGCTGCAGGAAGTGGCAAATATGACCACTGGCTCTCTGCGCATTGCGGCTGACTACGGCGATGGCCTGGCCTCTCAGTTGGCTGCGGCTATCGGTACGGAGTAAGCAGAAAAAACCGCCTCCATCTGGTCCAACCTCGGGAGAGGTAAGACGGAACCAGTTGTGGAAGGCGGTTTTCGTTTAGTTTGTTTCGGCTATTTGAGCGGCGGCCGTAGCAGCAACGCCGCTATCCAGCCAAATAGTTGGCTGTTAGGAGATGCGACGGCGACGACGCTCAGCCAGCTCGTCGATGCCAGTGCCTGGGTTCTCCTGAGTACCATCGATACGCTCAGACGGGAAGGAGGCGATGGTGCCAGTCAGTTCCTTCATAATGCCCGGGACAGCAATGCCGAACACTCCCTGGCCACCGTTGAGCAGGTCGATGACCTCTTCATTGGAGCGGCACTGGTAGACGGTGCGACCGTCGGAAACCAGAGTGATGGTAGCCAGGTCATCGACGCCGAGGTCGCGCAGGCGGTCGACAGCCAGACGGATGTTCTGCAGGGAAATACCGGTGTCCAGCAGACCGCGAACAATCTTCAAAACGAGGATGTCGCGGAAGGAGTACAGACGCTGGGTACCCGAGCCCTTGGCGGTACGGATAGAAGGCTCCACCAGCTTGGTGCGTGCCCAGTAGTCCAGCTGGCGGTAAGAAATGCCCGCTACCTGACACGCGATGGGAACGCGGTAGCCAACCTGCTCGTCCGGCCCCATGTCGAACAGGGATTCCTGGACCGCGCGCGGCTCTTGCGAGTCCGACGCACGGAGCTCATTGTCGCCAAAGAGCGAACCGCTGTTGTCGTCGACCATATAAATTCTCCCGAGGTAGTTTCACTGCCGTTATTTATCTTTCGCCAAGGTTAATCGGCTGTCAATACATCACAGGACGACACGCCGAATCTCTAAACCTAAAGTTAAGGTTTAGAGTTTGGAGCCGCAGTTTCCCCAGCTCAAGCACAACCCGGGAGCAAAACCGCAGGACGGGATGAAACTATAACTTCCGAAAAGTTACCCCTTTTATGGGGTCATTCAGCGACACGCCGGAGGAAATAAGCGTCACAACTACCCCAAAAGTAGCCAGTTATTCACTCCAGTCACACGTTTAACGGTCGCCATCGGAAGCTGAATCGGCGCCACCGTCGGCTTCACCATCAGACTTCTTGTCCTCCGCATCACCATGCGGCTCGGCGAAGTAGTCAGCATCAATGCTGTCGAGGAATTCCGCAAACTCCGACACCGATGCCTCGACGGAGTCGGTCTCCGACTCGTCGGCAAGCGAACCGCCATTGGTTGCGACGAGACGCGCCGCTACCGACGTGGCGTCGAGCACATCACGCGGGACATACAGCGGAACCTCAAGCTCGCTAGCGATAAGGATGAGGTCGGAGGGCCGCATATCAATCTCTGCGCCACCTTCGAGCACCAGGCTGGCGATGAAAACGCCCTCATGCACGCCCGTAATCTGGCCGCGCAGGGCGCTCTGCCCCACCATGTCCAGCGTATCGACGAAGACCTCATGCATGCCCGGGCGACGCTGCGTAGCGCCGGTCTCACGGGCGGAGTACTCCGTCGCCGTCGCCAAATCAATCCAAATCGGGATAATCCGATTGGTCTCTTCGGCATGCAGGAGCAGCACTGGATCGTCCTCAGGAGGATGCGCCATCCAGTCTAGAAACTTGACTTCTACGAGTTTTTCGTCCATAACAGCGATAATTGTAGCGAGCCGCTATTTACGCGGGACTACCGACTACTTCCCCAGGTCCTTGTTGACCTGGCGCTTGACCAAAGTGCCGTGCAGCGTGACCATCAGCGCAGTCATCTCACGGCCCATCTCCACAGCCTTCTGCTTGCCGCTAGCCGCACGCGACTTACTCAGCGGACTAGCAGCGAGCGACACCAAATCTGCCTCACGGGCCGCAGCGGTACGCACAGTTTTGAGGTGGCGGGCATCCAGGCCAAACTCAGCCAGCTTGACCGCCGTCTCAGTGATGAGCAGGTCATCGCCATCGAACATGTTCAGCGTGTCCGGAGTAATCAGGCCCACTCGAACCAGTTCAGTGATGAACTTCTCGCTAGCGCCGGTGCGCTCTGCCAGCTCCGCCTGCGTCAGCGAGACCACTGCGGCTTCGCGGAACTGATCCGCCGTCACCAGTGGAGTGACCGATGCCAGACCATCGCCGCCAGCGTTGCCCGCATCAATTTCGTCGAGCTGCTCTTTAATAACCTTCAGCGGCAAGTAGTTATCGCGCTGAACGGTGAGAATGTAGCGCAGGCGGTCAATGTCCGCCTGGCTGTAGCGACGATAACCCGAGGAGCTACGCGACGGGCACAGCAGCCCCTCCGACTCGAGAAAACGAATTTTGGACAGCGTTACATCAGGGAACTCAACCTTGACTTCCTTCAGCACAGCACCGATGGTCTTCTTCTTGCCCACCGAGCGTGCTTGCTTCGCAGTGCTTTCCGACGAAGTCGGCTGCGAAACTGCTGATTTGCGTACTGCTGCCACTGGTCTTTTCCGAGCCTTTACAAAAATAAGGGGTTAATGCCGACAGGCGTCGACATTAACCGATGTCGAATTAGTTACCGATCAGGAAGACGAGGCGGAACTTACCGACCTGAACCTCGTCACCATTAGCCAGAACCGCGGAGTTCTTCGGCTCGCGGTTAACGTAGGTACCGTTCAGCGATCCCACGTCGACGACCTCGTAGGAGTCACCGTTCTTGCGGAACTCTGCGTGACGACGGGAAACAGTCACATCATCGAGGAAGATGTCGCTGTCCGGGTGACGACCAGCGGTGGTGACTGCCTGATCGAGCAGGAAACGCGAACCTGCGTTTGGCCCCCGCTTGACAACCAAGAGTGCCGAGCCCGCCGGAAGTCCTTCAACACCGGAGACCGTGGAGTCCGTGTTAGAGCCGGACTCCATTTCCTTCAGCAAATCTGCACGGAAGACCGAGGTGGTCTCGACCGATGCCTCTGGCTGGCCGCTATTGCTAGTCATATCTTTCCCTCCGGGATAACCTTGGGCGATTTACTCGTTACTTTTTAGATAATAGCGCCCCAACCGCTTTCGTGTTGTTATCTAATCCCAACCATGTTGTGACGCAGCTCACCAGCAGGGTATGTACAACATGATTGATATGCGTAAATACCGACATCTGAGAGCTTTCTCTGTGGGTGTACCTAGGCCGGTCACCTGAGAAATATTTTCAAATTGTTACCAAACCTGTGGTTACGGCTTACCTAAACATCGCTGCAATTGAGCCGACGACCGAGCCGCCACCATTGCTCAATGGGTTGTCGTTGACCATGTACGTCCACGTCGAGCTCGGGCGAGCAAGACCCGTGTCCTCTAGATGTGCGCCTTCGCTGTCGATTTCGACCTCTTGGAAGGTCTGCACCGACTCGGTAACGGCATTGTTCACCAGGTTCTTAAAGGCGCCGATGGCGGCGCGGTGGAACTCATCAATGGGGCTTTCCTTAGCCAGCGCGCGCAGGTGAATCGACTCCCGCAGGTCATCCAGATCTGCCAGGTGGTCCGACCATCCGCGATCCAGGTGGCTCAGCATAATTTCCCGGGCAGCGTCCTCGGCTACATCGCGCCCGACTGCGGCTTCGACTTCCTTCGCCCGCGCCGATGCCAACTTGGACAGTTCTTCCCAGGCAGCATTAGTAGTCAGCAGTTTCTCCCTGCGCTCATCCAGAATCTCGCGCTGGTCACCGATGAGCTTGTTGTACTTCCACGTCGTCGCATGAATCGACAGCATGGTCGCCTCTGTCACTCGCTGTGCGCGGTCAATGAACTGGTAGGCCCTCTTATCGCGAACGCGGCCATCGTCCTCGGGCAGCACGCTCAGCGTCTCGCCAGCAGCGCCTTCGGAAATTACCGGATCATCCAGGGAGACAAAGAACACCGACGAGCCCGGATCGCCCTGGCGCCCGGCGCGGCCACGCAGCTGATTGTCCAGTCGGTCAGTGCGGTGCTTGCCCAGGCCAATGACGCATAGTCCACCGCGCTCAACGACCGCATCGCGGTTGGATTCATCTACCCCGCCGAGGCGGATGTCGGTTCCTCGTCCGGCCATCTGGGTGGACACCGTAACACGGCCAATATCGCCAGCATTGGCGATGACCTGGGCCTCCAGCTCGTCATTTTTTGCGTTCAGCACCGAGGACTCGATGCCGCGCAGGACCAGCGCATCGGCCAGTCGTTCCGATTCGGCCACGTCACGGGTGCCTACGAGTATTGGTCGACCAGTGCCGTTGAGTTCCACGACCTCGTCGACAAGCGCGGCGAACGCGTCGTCGGTGGTGGCGTAGATGCGGTCGGGCTCGTCGTCGCGGATGCATGGGACGTTGGGTTCGATGACGGAGACGTGGAGTCCGTAGAACTCGCGGAACTGGTCTCCTGCGGAGGTGGCGGTGCCGGTCATGCCGCAGGTGATGTTATAGCGGCCGACGAGTTGCTGGATGGTCATGGAGTCGAGGATTCGGCCGCCCTCAGAGACCTGCAGGCCCTCCTTGGCCTCTACCGCCGCCTGCAGACCGTCCGGCCAGCGTTGCAACTCCGCCACGCGTCCCTTCGAGGCATCGATGAGCTGTACCTTGCCATCGCGCACGATGTAGTCGACATCGCGCTGCAGCAACTCGTGGGCGTGCAGCGCAACGTTGACCTGAACCAGAGTGGTGCCGACGTGCTCGGCGTCGTACAGTGAGCCGATGCCAAGCAGCCGTTCGACGCGTGCGGCGCCGGTATCGGTGAGGAAGACGTTGCGACGACCTTCGTCGACGGTGTAGTCGTCGCCGAGCTGCAGGCGGCGCACCACGTCGGTGATCTGACCGGTCGGTGCGGTGCCCGGCTCATTGCCGGCAAGCACAAGCGGGACCAGCGCTTCATCCACCAACACGGAGTCGGCCTCGTCGATGATCGCGACATCAGCGGGCGACTGCACGCGGTCTTCGATGGCCGGCGCGCAGCGGTCGCGCAGAACGTCGAAGCCGAGTTCGTTGACGGCGGCGTAGACGATGTCTGCCGCATATGCTTTACGACGCTCCCCCGGTCCCTCCTGCGGCGAAATAGCCGCCACCGAGAGCCCTAGGAACCCGAACAGCGGTTGCATCCACTGCGCGTCGCGGCCTGCGAGGTAGTCGTTGACGGTCACGGAATGCACGCGGTGGCCGCGCAGCGCGAACCCTGCTGCAGCCAGGGCGCCGGAGAGGGTCTTGCCCTCACCAGTGGCCATCTGGACGACGTCTCCCTCCATGAGCGCCAGTGCGCCTTGCAGCTGCACATCGAAGGGACGCATGGACAGGGTGCGCTGGGAGACTTCGCGGAGCGCGGCTAAAAGCTCCGGTGCGTCGGTGGCGTGTTGGCGGGTGAAGTCGGCGAGGTCGGCGTCGGAAAGCGCCTGTACCTGTGGCTCGAGCTCAGCGGCGCGTGCCACCAGCCCTACGCTGCGTTTTTGGTTGCGCCCTTGCTTGCCGCTAAGAGCCTTCCAAAACCAATTAAACCCAGCCATCTTCTACCCTTCCTGCGCACGTGTGGTTGTCGGCGCGTTCTGACTCACCAGAGTAATCAATCTGGGCCGACCTTCGGAGTGTCAATCGCTGCCAGCGAATTTGCACCATATGTCTTTAGTCACATCTTGAGTTTGAAACAATGGGTTTAACACTTGATGCGAGCAATTTTCGGAAGGACTTGAATCCCCCATGGCAATCGAATTCATCCCCACCGCTGACCTGGTTGACGAGATCGGCCCGGACGTGCGTTCCTGCGATACTCAGATGCGTAACCTCGGCGGTCGCGTGGAGTTCTGCGGCAAAATCTCCACGGTCAAGTGCTTCCAGGACAACGCGCTGCTTAAGAAGGTCCTCTCCGAACCGTCGGAGGGTGGCGTGCTTGTCATCGACGGTGACGCTTCTGTTCACACGGCGCTGGTCGGTGACGTTATTGCGGGGCTCGGCAAGGACAATGGCTGGGCTGGTGTGGTCGTCAATGGCGCGATTCGTGACTCCAAGCTGATTGGCGAGATGGACTTCGGCTGCAAGGCGCTTGGCACCAACCCGCGCAAGTCCACCAAAACCGGCGAGGGCGAGCGCGACGTCGTTGTCTCCTTCGGCGGCATCGACTTCGTTCCGGGCGAGACGCTCTACGCGGACTCTGACGGCATTGTCGTGCGCTAGTGCGATTGTGCGCTAGTGCGGTGCGATAGACGGCAAACAAACCGTAAGCAATAGCCGTAAACAAAAACCGCCGCCTCCCGGAATCTTCCAGAAGGCGGCGGTTATTTTTGTCGGGCTGACCGGATTTGAACCGACGACCCCCTCACCCCCAGTGAGGTGCGCTACCAAACTGCGCTACAGCCCGTGTGCACGAAAGTGCAACGAGCTATAGGTTACATCATTGGTGTTTGCTGGCGGAAATCGCCCCTGACGCATGCCCTACCTATCGCATTACTGCAGGTAGATGGTCACAGGCGTGGATGTCTCCGCCATCTGTCCCTCCGGTGGATCGATCGAGGCAACCTTGCCCATGATCGCGGCCACAGAATTGGTCTGGTTTCCCTCTGCGTCGACGACGGTCACGTTCTGGTAGCCGTTGGTACGCAGCTCCACCTCGACCGAGGCCGGGCTCTTGCCCACCACACCCTGCGGGATAGTACCCCAGCCGCTACTGCGCTCACCGGGCCCAGGGATAGCTGGTGGCGACTCGCGAAGTTGATCCAGCTCCTGCTCAAGGCGCTCACGGGTGTCGTTAATCGTGCCCGACGGGTCCAAACGATCGGTAGGGCTTGTCGTGGTTTCCTCCGGCGAGGTTGTCGTCGGCGTCGGGCTTGACGACGTCTCCTGCGTCGGCTCCGCCGTATTGTCGTTTTTGTCCTCGGTTCCCGAAGTGAAGGACAAAACCAGGGCTACCAGCGCGACTACGGCCACCATCGCGGCAATGGCCACGATGGCGACAGGCTTACCCCAGCCCTTCTTGGAGTCATCGTTACCGCGGTTGTCGCGGTTATTACCGCGGTTGTTGCCGTTGTTCGGGTCGCCGTAACCGCCTGCGACACCTGCACCACCTGCAGCGTACTGCTGGGTCTGACCTGCCTGCTGGCTCGCCTGACTATAGCCGCGCTCTTCTTCAGACAGCGGCGCCCAGTACTGGCCACTGCCCTGTGCGCCAGCACCTTGCGCCCCGGCACCCGCGCCTGAGCCGACACCGGCACCTCGCGGGTTATCAAATCGTGTTTCACCGCCACGCTGGAGGAATTGCGTCTCAGAGGAGTCGCCACCGAAGTATTCGGTCGGTTGCTCGCCCGCAAAGTCGGCATCTGGGTTGTACCCGCGATGTCCCTCGCCCCGCGGAATGTAGCGAGTCGCGGAGTCATCGCCGTATGAGCTTGAGGAATCGCGTCCGTAGCTGTTGTCTCGGCCGTCGTGCTGAGAGCCGTCACGGTTGTTGCCGCGCCTGACCATTGTCAGTTCTCCTTATCGCTAATTTCCTAAAACTCCAAAATGCCAACGAAAAGCCCAAAATGCAATTGCCTAAATCACATTTTGGGCTTTTCTCAGCTCAGTTCGGGCGACTAGCAGGGCTTAAAAGCACGTCCCAGCGGCGCTTCCTAGCAGCTTCCTACCGACGCTTCTTCTTTTCGCGGACACGCACCGCGATGCGCACTGGCGAGCCCTCGAATCCGAATTCTTCACGCAGCTTGCGCTCCAGGAAGCGACGGTAGCCGTGCTCCAGGAAGCCGGTTGTGAACAGCACAATCACCGGCGGGCGCGAGGACGCCTGGGTGGCAAACAGCACGCGCGACTGTCGACCACCACGCAGCGGTGGCGGGTTCTGCTGCATAATCGCACGCAACCAAGTGTTCAAGCGACCAGTGGAGATGCGCTTATCCCACGACTCCACAGCCTCCAGCATTGCCGGCTCCAGCTTCTGCACAGCACGCCCGGTCTTGGCGGAGATATTCACCCGACGAGCCCACGGCACATGTGCCAGTTGCTCTTCAATCTCGCGCTCGAGCAGGTCGCGGCGGTCCTCATCCATGAGGTCCCACTTGTTGTAGGCCACCACAAGTGCGCGACCGGAGTCGAGAATCATGCGCAGCACGCGCTGATCTTGCTCGGTGATCTGCTCGGAGGCATCGACCAGGAAGATCACAACCTCGGCGTTGTCAATGGTCGAACGAGTACGCAGCGAAGCGTAGAACTCGTGGCCCTTGGCGGTCTTGGTCTTCTTGCGGATACCCGCGGTATCCACGAAGCGCCACAGCGTGTCGTTCATCTGCACCAGCGAGTCCACCGGATCAACCGTAGTACCGGCCACGTCGCTGACTACTGCGCGATCTTCACCGGAGAGTTTGTTCAGCAGCGAGGACTTGCCCACATTCGGCTTGCCCACCAGCGCCACGCGACGCGGCCCGGTCGGCAGCGACTTCGCACGCGGCACCTCCGGGAAGGAGGCCACGACTTCGTCCATCACGTCGGCATTGCCACGACCGTGGAGGGCCGAGGTTGGGTGCGGCTCGCCGAGCCCGAGGGCCCAGAACTCCGCGACGTCGCCAAGCTGCGAATCCGACTCAAACTTGTTGGCGGCGAGAATAACCGGCTGCTCCGCGCGCTGCAGACGGCGGGCCATAACCTCTTCCGTGGCGGTGATGCCGACGGTGGTGTCAACGACCATGACAATCACATCGGCGGTCTCCATGGCGGTCTCCGCCTGACGAGCAATCGCCGCGTGCATGCCCTTGGCGTCCGGATCCCAGCCGCCGGTGTCCTGCACCCAGAAGCGACGTCCGCCCCATTCTCCCAGGTAGGAGATGCGGTCGCGAGTCACGCCCGGGAAGTCTTCGACAACTGCTTCACGACGGCCAATGAACCTGTTAACCATGGTGGACTTACCAACATTCGGTCGTCCCACAATGGCCACGGTCGGAAGGGCTTCTTCCTCCTCGTCGCTCACGCCAAGTGCTGCGAATGCGTTTTCCAGCTCTTCCCAGTCGGCGTCATCGTCAATCTGGCCGGTTTCGGCGCGCTCGATCGCTTCGGAGATAATCGTCTCGTGGTCGGCAATCGTGCGGTCGATGAACTCGTCTGCGCTGGTGTGGCTGCCTGCGGTGCCCGGCGCGTTTTCGGTCTCCACGTTTGCGACCAGGTGTCCGGCGGTGTCGTCCTCGTAGTTCTCGTAGTCCTGGTAGGAGCCCTCGAACTCTTCGTTGTCGACATCGTCCCAGTCCATGGTGGACCCCGGGTATCCCGCCTCAACAACATCGAGGACGTTTTCCACGACCTCTTCGATGTCCATCTCGGAGGTGTCTAGAATGAACGCATCCTCGGCTGGCTTCAGCGGAGAGGTCGCACGGTTGCTGTCTAGTTCGTCGCGGCGGATGACGTCGGCAAGCACGGTGTCGAAGTCAGCCTCACGACCAGCAGCAATGTCCTGGTCGTAGCGGCGGTGGGCGCGAACCTCGGCGGAGGCGGTCATGAAGATTTTCGCCGGAACGTCCGGAAGAACAACCGTGCCGATGTCGCGGCCCTCCACCACACAGCGCACCGCAGATGCGGCCAGCGAGCGCTGGAGCGCGACCAGGTTGGTACGCACGGCCGGAATCGCGGAGACAGCCGACACGTTGCGGGTCACCTCCGGGCCGCGGATCTCGCCGGAGACATCCTCGCCGTCGAGGAGGACAGCGGTGGAGTTCGGGTCATCGGAGACTTCCAGTGGCAGGGCGGCCGTCGCCTTGGCCACGGCTTCCTCGTCAGTCGGGTCAATGCCCTGGCGCAGCACCCACAGGGTGGCCACGCGGTACATCGCGCCGGTATCCAGGTACTTTGCACCCAGCTCGGTTGCGACCATCCGAGAGACAGTCGACTTGCCAGTGCCGGAAGGGCCATCGATGGCAACCAACAGCATGTCGTCAGTGTTCTGCTCACTCATGTGGGCTCCTTCAGCTCCTTGTTGTTCCACTCCGTGGTTTTCTTCGTTCTTCTTCACTAGTGCCATTTACAGCCCCACCGCGTTGTAGAGAGAGGTCAGCTCAGCGCGGTTGAGTGCGCGGAGAGCGCCCGGAGTCTGCTCGCCCAGCTGGACAGTGTGAATCTTAGTGCGCACCAGGCGCTCGACCGGGTAACCCGCGGTCTTGAGCATCCGGCGCACGATGTGTTTGCGGCCCTCGTGCAGCTCGATGCGGACGATAGAGCGACCCTGCCAAACGTCGATAATCTGCGCCATGTCCGCCTTGGCGATGCCATCATCAAGCTCAATGCCCTTTTCCAGCTCACGCATGACCTTGGGGTCGACCTCACCGACAACAGTGGCCATGTAGGTCTTGGTGACCTCGTAGCTTGGGTGCATCAGACGGTTGGCCAACTCACCATCGTTGGTGAGCAGCAGCAGCCCTTCGGTGGGCGCATCCAGACGACCAACGTGGAAGAGTCGCTGACCAGCGCTGATCTTCTCACCGATGATGTCGCCCACACACGGACGGCCCATGTCATCGTGCATGGTCGACTGCACACCACGCGGCTTGTTCAGGACGAAGTACTGCATGTCCTCATTGACGATGACGCGGGAACCATCAACGCGAATCACAGATGTGTTTGGATCCACCCGTACGCCCTGTCGCGTCACAATCTTGCCGTCGACCTCGACGCGGCCTTCGTCGATAAGCTTTTCCGCCATGCGACGCGACGCCACGCCTGCCTGCGCGAGCACCTTCTGCAGGCGCACGCCCTCACCTGCTTGGCTGTGAGCGCGCTTGCCCGAGCTACGACGGTCGGAGTCCACGTGCTGGTGGCGCGCCGGGCGGGCGTTGGATACGTAGATGTCCTTCGCGTGGACGTTGGAGGTCTCCATCTTCGCGCCGCTGTCACGACGGCTGCGATTGCGCTGGGCGTTAGTGGAGCCGTGTGCGCGGTTGGAGTGATTCTTACGGTTCTTGTGTGCCGGTGTGCCTTCTCGGCGAGCGGGTTTAGCCACTTGACCTACATCCTTTTCAAGCGTTGGAGAATGTTCTGTTTGTTAGAACGTCAGCGCCAGGCGACGCTGTTCTCTCCCCCGTGGGCCCAAAATGGCCGGTGGAAGCAGGTTAATAAAGAGAATTACAGAGAAAGCCTCGCGCCTTGTCGTCTAGTCACCTTAGCACGTTTCTCGCAAAACGCCAGCTTAACGACGTCCCGCGCGGCCTCTACTTCGAGGCGCCGCAAGAGCGCCCATTAAAGCGCTGCGGCTCCCCTACAGCGCTGCGGCCCACTCTCGCACGCCCGGCAGCCACTGCGTAGCTTTCGACACAAACTCCTGCTGACCCAGCGTGCCCGCTCCCGCCTGCACCGA
The DNA here is from genome assembly GCF_014334955.1 of Corynebacterium sp. LK33. NCBI lineage: Bacteria > Bacillati > Actinomycetota > Actinomycetes > Mycobacteriales > Corynebacteriaceae > Corynebacterium > Corynebacterium sp. LK33. Next base: position 80,575 of record NZ_PDGU01000002.1, read on the forward strand.
CCCCAGCAGTGGCACCCCGGTGATGCGTGGCAGTTCTTCCAGGTTCGTCTCGATGATCGGATCGACCTCCGCCGGCAGCGAACCGCCCACCAGCGCCGTGACATTGACCCCACGGCCCCGCGCCACCTCGACGGTGAGCTCGGCCTCGTTCAGGCACCCCAGGTCCAACCGCGTCACGACCACCATCTGGCTCCCCGGCAGCAACGCCGCCAGCTCCGGCAGCGCCCAGTCCTCGCCGAGCCTCACTAGCAGCCCGCCCGCGCCCTCCACGAGGACAACGCGGTTCGGCCCGTCGATAAGCTTGACCTTCTCCGCAATTTCCGTGGCCTTCGGCAGTCGCATGCCCGCGCGCTGCGCCGCCGCCACCGGCGCCATCGGCTCGGGGTAACGCTCGAAACCATGCAGGTTGTCGATCCCCGTCAGCCCCGCGACAGTGTCCAAATCGCCGCCATTTGGGCCCGGGAAGCCGGTCTGAATTGGCTTGACGACGTGCACCTCCTTGCCCTCCCCGCGTAGTGCCGCCGCCAGGGCTGCCGTGCCGATGGTCTTTCCAATATCGGTACCGGTGCCGGTGACAAGGACGATGCTCATGGTGGATGATGCTCCTTCTGCTTGTGGTGGTGTGTTGGTTGTGCTTCTTGTTGTGACGCTGTTGTGTTGCCTTGCTGCGCGGTTGGTCGTCGTGCCGATTGCGCTTCTTGTTGTGCTGCTTCGCTGCACTACCTACGTTTTTCCTCCGCGGCGACGATGGCGGCGATGGCCTCGCAGATACGGTCGACCTCGTCATTGGTGCTGATATACGGCGGCATGGTGTAGACCAGCTTGCCGAATGGGCGCAGCCACACCCCGGCATCAACAGCCGCTGCGGTAGCCAGGCCCATATCCACTGGACGCTGCATCTCCACGACACCGATAGCACCGAGGACACGAACATCGGCCACGGCATCGCTGCCGGCTAGGGGCTGGAGCTGGTCGCGGAGTCGGGACTCGATGCGCGGGACATCCTCACGCCACTGCCCTTCTGCAATCAGGTCGAGCTGCGCGCAGGCCACCGCACAGGCCAAGGGGTTGCCCATGAAGGTCGGACCGTGCATGATGCCTCCGCCTGGCCCACTGGAAATGGTGCGGGCTACGTCGGCGGTAGTGAGGGTGGCTGCGAAGCTCATGAAGCCGCCGGTCAGCGCCTTACCGACACACATAATATCCGGCACAATCCCGGCCGCCTGCGTCGTGAACAGATCACCAGCACGGCCGAAGCCGGTGGCAATCTCATCCGCAATGAGGAGAATACCGTGCTTGTCACACAGCTTCCGGAGCCCCACAAGCAGCTCATGGTCATGGAACCGCATGCCACCAGCTCCTTGGACTACTGGTTCTACGATGATGCCGGCGACGGAGTCGTCGATAAGCGAATCGAAGTGCGCGAGATAATGTGCGCGTTCCTCTTCGGTTGCGCCGCGGGCGGGTGGCTTGTCGGCGAAGACCTGCGGAGTCCACTGGCCCGTCCACAGCGAATGCATGCCGCCCTCGGGGTCGCAGACGGTCATGGGCGCGCGGGTGTCGCCGTGATAGCCGCTGCGCCAGGTGGCCAGGCGGGTGCGCTCGGGATGGCCTTTGGCCTGCTGATACTGCAACGCCATTTTGATCGCCACCTCGACGGAGACCGAGCCAGAGTCCGAGTAGAAGATGGCATCGAAGCCGGGGCCCGCGAGCTTCAAGAGTTTCTCCGCCAGCTCAATAGCCGGGCGGTGTGTCAGTCCGCCGAACATGACGTGCGACATGGTGGTGGCCTGCTTCTTCGCGGCTGCGACCAGCTTCGGGTGCGAGTGGCCGTGGCATGCGGCCCACCAGCTGCTCATGCCATCGATCAGGGTGCGGCCGTCTGCTAGGTGGAGGTTGACGCCTTCGGCGGACTCGACCAGTTTGGGCGCGACCGGTGACGGGATGGGGCCGTATGGGTGCCAGATGTGGTCGGCGTCGAAGGCTGCGAGGTCGGCGGCGGATGCTTGCGTTGGCTGCGGTGTAGGCGACTTCGCGGATGCTGGTGCAGACGACGGTACAAGCGGCTGGGTGGTTTCCGAGGCTGTCATGATACTCAAGCATAGTACCTGTACAGCGCCAGACTTGAACACTGTTCGGGGTTGGCGTTTGGGACTTTTCGCAAGGATTACAGACAGTCTCAGCGACTTTACGACACCCATGTCACCTCGTGGCAGCTGTGGAGGTGGCATGAGGTGACAGGGGTGTCGTGAAGTGAAATTTTGGGCTCGAGGGCAGCGGCAGCGGGCCGGGCGCGGCAGCGGCAGGGGGGCCGGGCGCGGCAGCGGCAGGGGGGCCGGGCGCGGCAGCGGCACCGGCAGGGGGCTAAACCCGATAAGCCAGCCAGCTAGTACAACCGTCCCGCTTGGCTCCACACCTGTCGGCGACGCATAGCCAGCTCAGCCGCCTTTCCTGTGATCGTGATGGGCGGCCGAGCGAAGACGTAGTTACCGTTGTAGCGGTTCCCGCCATTTGCCAGGTGACGTCGGATTTCCGCGGCCGTTTGCCTCAAGGTGGCTACTGCGGAGCCGTCGAAAAGCTGTGACCAGACAATCCGGATGACATTCAGCCCGAGATTCTTCAGGCGCTTTTCGCGCTCCAGCTCCTTTGCGATTGCCACCTGCGTGTCCGCAACCCCACCGTCGGTGTATTTCATACGGCCATCGAACTCGACGACCAGCCCAAGTTCGGGCAGGTAGAAGTCCACGCGTGCGATGAAGCCACGATCATCCCGAAAGGAAACCTGCTGAAGCAACGGAGCCCGAGAATCGTCGACAGAAGCTAGCCCCGCCTGGACGATTGCTTCTTTAGTGAGCGATTCCCCAATGCTTTCCGACAACGCTGTCGCTTGCCGCAACAACCTCCTGGCCTGTGCATTTCCCGGAGCACGGGGATACGCAGCCAACGTGGCCAACAGTTCCTCGGTATCGGTGTGGCGCTGGAGGGCGGCGTCGGCAAGCACTAGTGCATTATGCGGGGTGCGAGAACGGCAGACATCGATGACGGACTTTGGGACATCGGTGACGAGGCGGCCATCGACTTCCACAATGTCCTCGGGGAAAATGCGGCCCGAGACGCGGAGGAGGCGGTTGTGTGGCCGATATGGGCCATGCGGTGTGCTTCGCAATTGCCCACGCGTGCGGCCGGAGTTGGCTATCGCGATGGGAGTGCCATGCGTCAGTAGAGGTAAACCATGGAGGGCAGCGGCAGCATCGCGGGTGATTACGGTGGCGGTGCCGCGATGAATGAGCGCTTTGATTTCCAGAACGTAGCGTTCGGTGCTGTGTAAGGCGAGCCACCTGTCGACGGGCACGTACGCGCCATGCGCGAGCCACAGAAGGCTGCCGCTTTTGGCTCGCCGGTGGAGATCACGGTCGGAGTGCTGGCCGATTCGGGAAATTGCGAAGGTGCTGGGACGGGCGCATTCGCACTGCTGGCCGGTACGGATGATGTCGTCGGCGTCGTAGATCCACTGCGGCATCGGATTGCGCTCCTGAGGTCCAGGCAACTGCTGGTCGGTGGGTGGTGTGTGCTGGGCGGTGCGAGTGTTTGCGTGTTTGTGTGTTTGCGAGTGCTACGTTCTCATTTTTTGACACACGCGGAGGGTCAGGAGGCGTCGATTTGGCGTTGGCTGTGGATAGTTTGCAGTTTTCGGGAGTTATCCACAGGGCGTGCGGTGGGCGCAGCAGGGGGCAAAGACCCGTAGTGCGCAGCGAGCGGCAGTGAGCAGCCCCTAAACGCGACTTCACGACACCCATGTCACCTCGTGGCAGCTTTGGAGGTGGCATGAGGTGACACGCGTGTCGTGAAGTGGATCGATAACCGTGAAGTGAATCTAAAACGGAGTGGCTCGCCTAGCCACCACCCCAAGCCCTGCCTAGTCCAGCGGTTCGTCAATCAAGTCGACCTCAGGCAACAGCGGAGCCAAATCAGGCAGCTGATCCAGCGAATCAATCCCCAAAAGCTCCAGGAACAGCGTCGTCGTAACGTACAAATGCGCACCGGTGGCCGGGTCCTCTCCCGACTCGGCAATCAGCCCGCGCGCGACCAGCGTGCGCATCACACCATCAACATTGACGCCGCGCACACCGGAGACCTGCGCACGCGTGGCCGGCTGCCGGTACGCCACCACTGCCAGCGTCTCCATAGCTGCACGTGAGAGCTTCGACTGCGAGCCATCCAGCAAGAAGCGCTCCACCGCGCTGGCGTGCGCGGGAGCCGTGTAGAAGCGCCAGCCCTCATCCGTTTCACGCAGCTCAATGCCGCTGCGGCGCGCACGGTATTCGTACTCGATTTCGCGAAGCACGTCACGGATATCGCTTGCGGAAACATCCAGCGCCCGCGCCATATCCTCCGCCGCCACCGGCGTATCGACCACAAGCAGAATCGACTCCACGCCTGCTCGCAACGGGTCAATGGGTGGCAACTGCGCCGGAGAAGCAGACGCAGACTCCGTGGCCTGCTCGGATGGTGCGGAACTGGTTTCGCTCATGCGCGTCAGATTACGCAACCTCCCGCGCCGGGCGCTAATTAGTGGCCGCTAATTAGCTGGGCCCCAACTCAGCCCCAGCCCAACCAAGCCCGACCAAGCCCACGCCCGCCCGAGCCCGACCGAGCCCAACAGCCAGCACAGATCAACAGCCACCTACTCCCAGTTCGCCGCCGCCACGACGGCCGGGTCCACGTCGAGCCCGGTCCAGGCCACGTGGATTTCCTCCAGCGCTTCCTCCTGCTCCACACCGATCGCCTTGGCTCGGTAGAGCTCCAGTAGCGCCAGGAACCGTCCGACAACTTCCATGGACACGCGGCACTCCGAGGTCAGCTGCGTAAACGTCAACCAGGTCCCCTCGCCGGCCAGCCGCAGCGAGTCCAGAATTTTGCCCGCCTGCTCCGGCACGGACACGGGCACACCGTGGATGTGCCCGACGCCGACTTCCTCCGGCGGCTTCGGCCGCATCACGACGGCCGCAAACTCGGCGAACTCCCCGAGCGTCATGCCCAGGCGCACGGGCGGCAACAGCTCCTCGAACTGCTTGTCCGGCCCCACAGCTCGCGGATAGCGCCGCGGCGCGGTCTTTTGCCACTCCTCGAACTGGTCGGCCACCTTGCCGTACGCCTGGTACTGCAGCAGTCGGGCGAACAGCAGGTCGCGTGCTTCTAGCAGTTCGAGGTCTTCTTCGCTGTCGACGTCGCCACGCGGCAGAAGTCGTGCGGTCTTGAGGTCGAGCAGCGTCGCTGCCACGACGAGGAATTCGGTGATTTCGTCGAGGTCGCTGACTGCGTCGAGGCTGCGCGTGTACGAGATGAACTCGTCCGTCACCGCCGCCAGCGCGACCTCGGTGACGTCCATCTTTTTGCTGCTGATCAGCTGGAGCAGCAGGTCGAAGGGCCCGTTGAAGTTCGCGAGCGCGACGCGGAAGCCGGTGATCTCTTCCTGCACGCCCTCGCTTGACGACGGTTCGGGAGTGTAACTATCCGGGGAAGTCACCTATTATTTGCGGCCTTTGCGCTCGATGACCTCGCGGGCCAGGTTGCGATACTGCGCCGCAGCTGGGGTGTTCGGCGCCCAGGTGGTGATGGGCTCGCCGGCGACGGAGGTTTCCGGGAAGCGGACGGTACGGGTGATGACCGTGTCGAAGACCTTGTCGCCGAAGACCTCGATGAGGCGCTCCATGACTTCCTTGGCGTGGCGGGTCCTGCGGTCGAACATGGTGACCAGGATGCCGGAGACCTCCAGGTTGAAGTTCAGGCGGTCGCGGACCTTGGCCACCGTGTCGGTGAGCAGTGCCAGACCGCGCAGGGAGAAATACTCCGCCACCATCGGGATGATGACGCCCTCGGAGATGGTCAGCGCATTGACGGTCAGCAGGCCTAGCGACGGCTGGCAGTCAATGATGATGAAGTCGTAGTCATTCATCACTGGGCGCAGCGCGCGTCCGAGGGCCTGCTCGCGGCCGACTTCGTTGACAAGCTGAATCTCCGCAGCCGACAGGTCGATGTTGGCCGGAACGAGGTCCAGGCCGGAGACCTTGGTGTGATGAATGGCATCGCGGACATCGGTGGTGTCGTCGACGATGAGGTTGTAGACCGTCAGGTCGAGTTCCTCATGGGGAACACCAAGACCGGCGGATAGTGCGCCTTGCGGGTCCAAGTCAACGAGCAGGACTTTACGGCCAAACTCCGCCAGTGCCGCGCCCAGGTTAATAGTCGAGGTGGTCTTACCCACGCCGCCCTTCTGGTTACACATTGCCAGGATGACTGCGGGGCCATGACTGTTCAGGGGTGCGGGTTCCGGCAGCTCACGTGCCGGACGACCGGTGAGACCGAGTTCAACTCGATCGGCCTCAAACAACCCTTCTTCAGCCACAGTCAATCCCTCTTCCTTGAAGATTTCTCATCAATTCTACTGCGCGATATATTACCGCCACATATTACCGCGAGTATTCAGCCCGTGGGTGAGCCCCCGCCCAGACTCGTCGCATATTCTCCGCGGTAATCATGGTGTAGATCTGGGTCGTCGTCACCGAGGCGTGCCCCAGCAGCTCTTGGACCACGCGCACATCGGCACCGCCCTCAATGAGGTGTGTGCCGAAACTGTGGCGCAGGGTGTGCGGGGAGATTTTCACGCTCAGCCCGGCGCGCTCGCCTAGCTCCGCCAGCGTATTTCCCGCCGACTGCCGAGACAGCCTGCGCCCCAGCGAGTTAATAAACAGCGCCGGCCCGGAGTTCGCCCGCACCCAGCTCGGCCGCCCGCGTGTCAGCCACGCATCCAGCGCCGCCATGGCCGGCGATCCCACGGGCACGATGCGTTCCTTGCCGCCCTTGCCACGCAGCAGCACGAGGTTGGTTTCGCGGTCCACGTCATCGATATCCAGGCCGGTGACCTCGGAAACGCGCGCACCTGTCGAGTACAGAAACTCCACCAGCGCTCGGTTGCGCAAATCCGTCACGTCGGCGGTCTCATCGTCGGGGATGGACTCGATAAGCCGGGTGACCTCATCAATGCTGAGCGCCTTCGGATACCGCGAGGGCTGTTTCGGCGGCGCCACCCGCTTGGCGACATCCACGCCCAACGCGCCCTCACCCACCGCGAACTTGTGGAAGCTCCGCACGGCCGACAGCGACCGCGCCACCGAGGTCGGGGCAAGTGCCGGCCTACCCGCCGATTTATCTCCCCGCGCGAGATACGCCAGGAACTCTGACACATCCTGCTCGGTGACCTGTGCCAATTCCGTGCGCCCAATCTCCCGCAGATAGGTGCGGTACTTCTCTAAGTCGCGCTTATAACTGGCGAGCGTATTCGCTGACAGGCCCTTTTCCACCGCGAGGTAGGTCACGAAGGCGTCGACAAGCGGATCGATCGAACTCATCGGATACGTTTCAGGTCCGCGCCGGCGCCGAGCTGCTCCGTCCGGCGCTTCGCCAGAGCCGTCGGCCGAATCTCGAACGGCTCCGCGACCGAGCGCGGCGTCGCACCCCGCAGCAGCACCTCCGCCGCGAGCAGAATGCCGGACAGCGCGATGCCGTTGAGGACCTCTCCGCGCAGCGCCATCGCCACCGCCTCATCCACCGGAACCCACGACGCAGTCATGTCCGCTTCCTCATCGTGGGCTTCCGGCTTATCGACGGCACGGAGACCCCTGGCCAGATAAATCCGGACCGCTTCCTCTGCGAAGCCGGGCGAGCTGAACATATCGGTAAGCAGGGACCAGGACTCGGCCTCCAGTCCGGCTTCCTCGACCAGCTCACGCTTGGCGGCCTCCAGTGGGTCCTCGTCCGCGACATCGAGAAGCCCGGCCGGCAACTCTACCAGGCGCTTCCCTGCCGCCTGCCGCCACTGATTCAGCAGGTAGAGGCGGTTATCATCATCTGCGGCAACGACCGCAACAGCGCCGAAATGCTCCACGATCTCGCGGGCGGACACATTCCCACCCGGCATTCGCACCTGATCGCGACGAACCGCGATAATAGGTGCCTCGAGAACAATCTCGGAATCAACAACGTCAAATTGGTGCGCCATGAGTTTCACTCTAATAGGTAGGCCGGATTCGCCCTGGCGGAGCCGAAGCTAGTTGCGCTTGAGGGCTGCGGCGATGAGGCCGTCGAAAAGCGGATGGGCGTTGGTGGGGCGTGACTTCAGTTCCGGGTGCGCCTGGGTAGCCACGAGGTACGGGTGCACGTCCGTGGGGTACTCGACAAATTCAACGAGTTTGCCGTCCGGCGAGGTGCCCGAGATGACCAGGCCTGCCTCTTCGAGCTGGGCGCGGTAGGCGTTGTTGACCTCGTAGCGGTGGCGGTGGCGCTCGGTGACATCGGTGGTGCCGTAGAGGCCGGCGACGACGGAGCCTTCGGCGAGCTTCGCCGGGTAGGAGCCCAGGCGCATGGATCCGCCCAGGTCAGCCTCACCGGAGACGGCCTGCAGCTGTTCCTCCATCGTGGCGATGACAGGCTCGGCCGCGTTCTCGTCGAACTCGGTGGAAGAAGCGCCTTCAACGCCTGCGGTGCGCGCCGCCTCGATGACGACACACTGCATGCCCAGGCAGATTCCCAGCAGCGGCGTGCCGGTTTCCTTGGCGTATCGGATGGTCGCGATCTTGCCTTCGATGCCGCGCCCGCCGAAGCCGCCGGGGATGACGATCGCGTCAACGCCGGCCATGTTCTTCTTCAGCCCCTCCGGGGTTTCGCAGTCGTCCGAGGCAACCCAGCGGATGTTCGCCTTCACGCGGTGGGCGAAACCGGCGGCACGCACGGCTTCCGCGACGGACAGGTAGGCGTCCGGCAGGTCAATGTACTTGCCGACGAGCGCCACCGTGACCTCGCCCTTCGGGTTGTGGACGCGCTCGAGCAGGTCTCCCCACACGGCCCAATCCATGTCGCGGAACGGCAGGTTGAGGCGGCGGATGATGAAGGTGTCCAGGTGCTCTTCATAGAGGACCTTCGGGATGTCGTAGATGCTCGGCGCATCTGGGCAGGACACCACTCCCTCGCGGTCGATGTCGCACATCAGCGCAATCTTGTTCTTGAGGGAGTCCGGGACGTCGCGGTCGCATCGCAAAACGACGGCATCGGGAACCAGACCAATCGAGCGAAGCTCAGCCACCGAGTGCTGGGTGGGCTTGGTCTTCAGTTCCTTGGAAGGGCCGAGGTACGGAACCAGCGACACGTGCAGGTAGAAGACGTTTTCGCGGCCGACGTCGTGACGCACTTGACGCGCGGCTTCCAGGAAGGGCTGCGATTCGATATCGCCGACGGTGCCGCCGATTTCGGTGATGACCACGTCGGGCTTTTCGCCGTTCGCGTCCGCGTTCCCCATGGCGACGATGCGGGATTTAATCTCGTCGGTGATGTGCGGGATGACCTGGACGGTCTGGCCGAGGAATTCGCCGCGGCGCTCCTTAGCGATGACCGAGGAATAGACCTTGCCGGTGGTGACGTTGCCGCCGGCGGAGAGATTGCGGTCGAGGAAGCGCTCGTAGTGACCGAGGTCCAGGTCGGTTTCGGCGCCGTCTTCGGTGACGAAGACCTCGCCGTGCTGGAAGGGGTTCATGGTGCCCGGATCCACGTTGAGGTAGGGATCGAGCTTTTGCATAGTCACTTTGAGACCACGCGAGGTAAGCAGGCGGCCGAGCGACGCCGCGGTTAAGCCTTTTCCGAGGGAGGAGGCTACGCCTCCTGTAACGATGATGTATTTCGTAACCACGGGACTTCAGAATATCGCCTGCGCGGGTGTAAGCGCAAGCGACTTTTCACAATGGCGGAGATTAATTACACAACTAGGTAAGGCTTTCAAAAATCATGGTCGCCTGGATGCATAAACGCGACGATGCCGTTACCCTCGGGGCCATGACTGATTTAGCGAATAAGACCATTGCAGTATTGGCCACTGACGGATTCGAGGACTCCGAGCTGACTAGCCCGGCTGAGGCCGTGAAGGATGCCGGTGCGACCGTGCACGTTATCTCTACCGAAGACGGCTCCATTGAGGGCAAGAATGGTACGAAGGTGGACGTCGATAAGCTCACCAGCAGCGTTTCTGCTGATGATTACGATGCTCTGATTCTGCCGGGCGGCACCGTGAATGCTGACCAGATTCGCATCGATAAGGATGCCGTGGCCCTGGTGAAGGGATTCGCCGCAGCTAACAAGCCAATCGGCGTGATTTGCCACGGCGGTTGGATTCTCACCGACGCGGAAGCCTTGAAGGGCCGCACAATTACCTCCTACATCAGCGTCAAGACCGACCTGGTGAACGCTGGCGCCAACTGGGTCGATGAGGAAGTTGTCGTTGACGGCAACCTGATTTCCTCTCGTACCCCGGCTGACCTTGAGGCTTTCAACAAGGCGCTCGTAGAGAACTTCTAACCCACTCGCCTGCCCCAAGACTCATCAAAGGAAGGCTGTTGCCATGACTTCGTATTGGGATAATCCAAAGTCACTGTGGAATCAGATCCCACAAAATGATGCGGAAGATACTTCCGCTCAGCAGCCCTCCGCGGCTGAGCAGCCCTCCACTCCTGAGCAACCTCCCGCACCTGAACAGCTTCCGCCACAGCAAGGGCACTACCAGGGATTGCTCTCGCACAACACTATCGTTATCCAGCAGATTCGAAACTTCATGGCGGATGATTTCGACATCCTGGATACCGAGGGCAATTGCATCGGCAAGATTGAAACTACTGGCGGCACGCTGAGCCGCATTTTTATGGGCTCTCGTCGTCTGACAGTGTCCGAACCAGACGGCACTCCTGTGTTCGTTATTACCGATCCAACCGATTTCGCCCTTGACAGCTACGAGGTCTACTACCCCGACCCGCAGGCAACAAGCCCTGAGGGCAAGCAGCAGGTCGGAGCAGACTCATCGCGCCTATTGGCAACTATTCAGCAGAAGTTTGCGTTCTTTAAGCGGCGACTGGAGATTTCTATCCCCGGTTTTGCTCATTGCGAGGTCGACGGCGACGTTTGGCATTACGACGCAACCTTCAAGATTAATGACATCGAAGTTGCGCAGATGTCACGCAAGTGGTCGGGTTTTACAAATATGCTAACCGGCAATGAGCGCTATGTACTGCAGCTCAAGGATGATTTGCCGCCACAGCTACGCGCAGCCATTATTGGCGCCGCCATTGCACTGGATTTGATGGCGAAAAAGGCGCGATCCGACAGCTAGTAACTGCTGCCGACAACGCGCCCTAACCCTTGTCCGATTCTATTGCCAGTTACTGTCGCGGTCGCGACTATCGCTACCGCGATCCCGCAGCCTGAGCGATGCGTCCGTCGATTTCCGTGATGCCATCAGAAACGGCATTGACATGTTCAGGGCGAACACCGGCATTGTCATTGATGCCGCCTTCAACAACGGCGGTTACCGGTACACATGGAACCTCAACGTTGCGCCCCAGCGCATTAGCTACCAGCGCAATTGCCCGTGGCGAGAAAGTTAGTCCGATGTGGCCCGACAGGTCCGCAGAGCATCCATCCTGCAGCAGAATGTTGTTGGACGTTGGTGCCTGCCACTGGCTTGCAGCCATTGGAGTGACGGCTTCATCAACCTGGGTAGAGATTGCAACATAGTTGACACCCGGCTGCTCCAAGCCGCCCTCATTCATCTTGGCCATGAACTCGCTATGCTGCAGCAAATCTACCAGGCTCGGGCTGACAATGTACCCCGCAGCCTTGTTGCCAGCATTGTCGAACTGGTCGAGCTGCTCCAAACCATAGGAGATACCGAGCAGCGATGTGCCGTGCAGGACGCCCGCCAGGGACACTACCGTGCCTATACCCCGGCCCTGCTCCTGCTTGGCGTAAGCGGCAGCCAAGGTGCCACCAGCAGAGTGACCAACAATATCGACGGCGGTAGCACCAGTTTCAGCCTTGAGAGTGTCAATCTTTGCAGTCAGCTCAGCCAAAGCGGTGTCCAGCGGGGTCATGTTGCGCATGGTTGGAATAGAGCCAAGCACCGAAAACTCGTCAGGGCCCAGCTTGCCGACGTTAAATGCGTACAGGCACTTCCCCATTGCCTTTAGCTCCGGTGCCATGCGCGCATAGGTCTGGTACGAGTTCGAGTTCATCCCGTGGATCATGACCACCGGATTCTCTCCAGGAGCAGGAACACACTGCACATTTGTACCCTCTGGACTGATGTTTTCCGTCATCCCCTGGTTGACCATGACGGTGGGGAAATCATTTGCCTTTGGGCCCCACTCACCCATTCCGGTCCAAGACAGGACCTGATCATTACCAGTTGCCGAAGCCGGTGCGGCAGCCGCAATGGGAGCCCCTGCCATAGCGACACCAGCTACAGCTACCAGTGCCGTAGCTGACCGTGCCAGCTTCGAAAATGCTCGATGAGTGCCCATGATTACTCCTTGCGTAGAACAGTGAATAGTAAAACGCTTCCAATAAGAACTACGGCATGGGCAAGAGCAAGAAACAGGCTATGAATCGCTATCGTACTCTGAAAGGCGAGCAATCAAAGCCCCTAAATAGGGTTAATAAAATGTAAACTAAATATAACTATAATACTATCCACCTCCAGCTCCGCAGGCTTTTAAGGTGATGCCGACCATAGGGTGAAACAGAAGCGCGCACCCACCCCATTCCTGTGCACGCTGCGCTGACAGCACCTGCAAATATCTCGATACTTGCAGGTGCAAGGACCTGCTCAAGCACCAATTCAGGAGTTAGCTCAGGTACACCCGATAGAAATATTTTTCATTAACTAACGAATTAATCGTAAAATTATGCAGCCGAAAATTACCTTTACTTCCCTTGGAGGATCCCGTGGAAGCTGCAGAAATCACTAGTTGGACTTTTGTCGAAGAGACCTCAATTCCTAAGGACGCACAGGAGCTGATGGTTCAAGGCGAACAGCCCTACGTGGCGTTCAAGACATTCCGAGACTCTGCAATCTTCACCAATAAGCGTTTGATCGTCCGAGACGCGCAGGGGTTGACCGGAAAAAAGGTGGAGATGTACTCACTCCCGTACAGCTCCATCAACATGTGGTCCACAGAAAACGCAGGCACTTTGGATTTCAACGCTGAAATCGAGCTGTGGACTCGTGCGGGCAAAATCAAAATTAAAATTGGCCGCGGCCTCGATGTCCGTGCAATTGACCGGCTAATCGGTAACTGCGTGCTGGCGTAAAGGCAGCGACATCGGAATCTCACCGACCTAGAGGCACTTCACATGCACAAACGACACGTTTTCGCCCTCGCACTGACTATTCCAGCACTGTGCCTTTCGGCTTGCTCCAACGGAGAACCGGAAAAAGCACTGGAACCGACTACGGTCACAAAAACTGTCACCGGCCCAGAAAGCAGCACAGAATCGACTGCACAATCCACCACCAAGACCTCTAACCCGTCGACACCCCCGACCCGGACAACGGAAAGCCCCGGGGCCACTGGTTACACCGGCGCTCCTACTGGTGAGCCGACAGCTATAAACAAAACAATTTCGCATTGCGCGAAATCCTCGCAGGGTCTTTACGAGCAGGGCACCACCTGGTTTACCGACGGCACCTCCGGTTGGACACAGTATTGCGCCAACAATTTCTATGACGGTCCTTCCACGAACACTGCCCCAGAGCCTCAGAACAACGAGCCATCCTCGTAGGTTCAAGGCCAAATCGACTGGGCTGATTGCCTGAACTCTGGCCATTCCGAGGAAGAGTGCCGCGCGATGTTGAATTAGGCAACCCCGCCGCCTTCCACGAGATCTTATGCGCAATTCCGATTCTTCCCTGTTGTCCGGCACCTGGGTCGACCGCATGTGGGGCACGAAGGTCAAGGACAAGCGCAAGGCTGCCAAGCTGAATGCCACCGACGGTAAGCCGTCGATTACCCCTCCGTGGACTGCAGCCCGCGTTTCTTGCGTGCTGACCACCATCACACTTGTAGTCATCACCATTGCTGCATTTGCCGAGACAGAAATCTTTGCCTCTAATTTCTTCACCGGCCTGGCCAATCTGCCAGAGACCATGGCTCTGTTCCTGCCGCCGTCCTCCGGTGGTATTGCCGGCGAGATCTTCCAGCTGCTTCTCGATACCCTGCAGATCGCTTTCGCCGCCACCTTCCTCGGAGCTATCCTCGCCATCCCGATTGGCATCATGGCTGCCTCCAACGTGGTCGCCAACAAGTGGGTACACGGCTTCTTCCGCGTTCTCATCGTGGTCATCCGCGGTATCCCGGAGCTGATTCTGGCCATCATCTTTGTGGTCATCTCGGGTCTGAGCCCGGTCGCTGGTACGCTCGCGCTCGCTCTCGGCGCTGTTGGTCTGCTGTCCTAGCTCGTCGCCGACTCGCTGGAAGAAACCGACACTGACGTGCCGGAAGCCCTGCGCACCACTGGCGCAACCGAGTCGCAGATTTTCTTCGCCGCCACCGTTCGTCAGGCAATCCCGTCTTTCATTGCCCACTGCCTCTACCTGCTGGACACCAACATCCGCTCGGCCACGTTGCTGGGTGTCGTCGGCGCAGGCGGCATCGGCTTCCAGCTGCTCAATGCTTCTCGAGTCAACCAGTTCGACGTCGTCACCTACATCCTCATCCTCATGGTCGCTGTCGTCCTCGTCGTCGAGGCGCTGTCCATGTGGCTGCGCGCCGCTGTCCGCTAATCCGCCCCACTCCTGTCCCCATCCCCTTCTACCGAAAAGGAAAACTCCATGACTTACCAGCTCGCTATCTTCGACATGGCTGGCACCACCATCGACGACCGTGACGAGGTCTACCGCGTCCTCCGCGAAGCCACCGAACGCGAAGGTGCCCGCTACTCCGACGAGACTTTCCAGCGCTACATGGGCACCGAGAAGTTCTGGGCGATCGGCAATCTGCTCCGTGAGGGCGGCATCGAGCCGACCCCAGAGGTCCACAATCACGCCTGGGAGTTCTTCAGTGCCGAGCTTGCTCGCACGTACAAGGACAACCCGCCGACCCCGCTGCCAAGCGTCGAAGACATGCTGAAGGCGCTCCACGATAAGGGCATCAAAGTCGGCTTGACAACGGGCTTTGCGCGCGAAATCGTCGACATCATCGTTTCCTCTATGGGGTGGGACAACGGAATCATCGACACCGTTGTCGCCGGCGACGAAGTCGAGCACGGTCGCCCAGAGCCCGACCAGATCCTGGCTGTTATGGAGAAGCTCGGTGCGACCGACAAGTCGACTGTCATCAGCTCCGGTGACACCGAGGCCGATGTCCGTTCCGCCCAGGCCGCTGGCGTCACCAGCGTCGGCGTGCTCACCGGCCATCTGACTCGCGAACAGTTCGAGTCCCTCGGTGCTGATCATGTTCTGGATTCTTCCGCGAACCTGCTGGATATTGTTGGAAAGTAGGCTCCGGACTGTCAATCCGAACAAATAGGTACACAACACTGATGACGACTCCGACTCCCCCAACATCTTCCGCTCCTACTGCACCGATGGAAATGGCCCGGGCACTTGTCCGGCACGGCGGTGGCGACTTTCGCATGCAGGAGGTTCCTATTCCTGCTTTGCAGGAAGGTGAAACCTTGGTGGAAATCACCACTGCCACCATCTGTGGCTCTGACCGTCACACCGTGCTTGGTCGCCGCAGTGCGCCATGCCCCAGCATCTTGGGCCATGAAGGAATCGGAATCGTCCGCGCCACCCACAACCCAGATTTGCGGGTAGGCCAGCGTGTGGTGTTCTCTGTCACCTCACCGTGTATCGAATGCGACCGTTGTGAACGCGGCATGACTGCTAAATGTCGGAATCTGAAAAAGACTGGTCACGAGGCCTTCGATAGCGAATGGCCTCTTTCGGGAACCTATGCTTCCCACATCGTGCTGCGCAACCACCAACCAGTGGTAGTAGTCCCCGACTCGCTTCCCGATGTCGCTGCCTCCATCGCCACTTGCGCCAGCGCCACTGTGATGGCTTGTATGGAACAGGCTGGGCCCCTTGCAGGTAAACGAGTCCTGGTTATGGGCATCGGCATGCTCGGCCTCATCGCTGTTGAGGCAGCTGTTCGTGGTGGTGCCGCTGAGGTTGTGGCCATTGACCGCAATCAGACACGCCTTGAATGGGCACGAGAGTTGGGTGCGGTTGTTCCAAACCCGTCAGCTGCTGGTGACGATGCCGAACTAGAGCCTTTCAATATCGCCCTCGAATTCTCCGGCAGCGATTTCGGAGTCACCACCTGCATTGAAAACCTCGACATTGGCGGCCGCGCCGTCCTCGCAGGCAGTGTGGCAATTTCCCCGAGTTATGCCCTCAATCCGGAGTGGCTCGTCCGTGGCTGGCGCACCATCACCTGTGTCCATAACTACGAGCCCCGGCACCTAGAGCAGGCAGTGGAGTTCCTGGCAGATTCCCGGATTGATTGGGACACCGTTGTGTCGGCGCCGATTGCACTGGAGGAAGTGCCTGCGGAGGTGGAAGGGGCGCCGGGAACAATCTTGAGGGCTACTTTGCGCCAAAAAAGTTGAGCATTAGGACTAGTCCCCTCTATCAAACCGACAATCTCTATTGAGTTGTTCTCAACCGCAAACGATTCGTCTCCGAGTCCAATCCGGCATTTTGCCTCGGGAATTCCTCAAAGCCAACGCCACCAACACACCGGGAAGCAGCCCTCAACATTATGAACTCAATAAAGCAAATCCCGAAAAGAAAAACACCAGAAAACTAGATGCACGGAATAATCACAAACATACTAACCCCAGCAAAGGAAACATCCGTAACTTAGAAGCCGAAAAACATCCATAACATTGAAGAGTCCGCAAACTAAGACGAATACCAAACAGCGCGGTAGCCTCCAACCTAAAATGGTTGAGGGTAATGTTTATCATGTCCAAGAAAAACAGACGTAATTCGATAATGATGGAGGGAATAAGGATAGATGTTCGCTGGATTAAATAAGGTTAAGTTCACCCCATCGGCCAACGAACTGGAAAACCATACGCCATCCAGCTTTAACGACTTAAAAAACTCGCAAATATATTGAAACTGAATATAACTTCTCCCAGTTATATCTGGATTAATCGGCTGAGAGAATGCTTTTGCTAAATGTTCCAGAAAACAAACTACGGGAACTAGCTCACTAATTTCTTCAGCTTCACCGATACCGAAAGGGGAAACATAATCCCGCGGATCGACTAAGTTAACCACACGTTTTCGATTTAAATTAAATGAGCCAATAGAAACGATATTACCAGGAACGGCCCTTACTTCAGCCATGCAAGCTTCAATTGTGTTAGACAGATAAAGATATGGGATTCCAACTGGGTTAATCCTACCGCTACTAGCCATTTCCGGTGGCGGCGCACCCAAGCCCTCAAAATTATGAATCTCCCCGATTCGAGCCCGATACCATTTGCCTCCATTGTTCCCGCCAACGCTACAACTAAACCTATCCGCAAACTTAATTAGGCCTTGCTTCAAATCATCGAATGAGGTGTTAAACCAACGATTTTCATTAACAATTTCATCGCTAAACCTCTTCCAAACCTTAATATTATGAGAATCCAGACTATCCTCACGGAACACTGGATTAGTAGGGTAATCCTTGCCAAGGATATTCGAAAGCAAGGCTCGGGCCTTATGCGGCTCCAATTCGCTAAACAAATTCCAATCTTTGGTTAATAAATCCACGAAATCTGAACCAGCGCCAGACTCCTCACTGAAGTAGAGGTCCGCCAGCGCGCTAAACTCAGCGCGCATAACATTGGGCTCAATGACTTTTATGTCACTATTTCCACAATAACTACAATCACCGACTCGAGCTATGAGACCGTCATTGAAAAACATCGTTTCCAAAAACTGATCGTTAACACATTTCGCGCAGCAAAACATAGTTAATTACGAACTCTTCCGTAAGCTTTTAGTAATCAACTCCAAATGATGCAAGATAGAAAGCTTTTTAATATACCCAAGGCCGGGGTAATGTCGTTTTGAGTTTAACTCCAGGAACTCCTTCACAGCACTCGTTTCCAGTATCGGCAGACTCCCTGTCGATACTGCATTCGAAAGCTTCCCAGTGGCCTCAATAAATTTTCCAGCGTGATCCACCGGCGCATCGTTCGAATCTGACACAAAGTGGGCGCAGTACATTAGTCCCCAGCGATTGGCATCGACGTACGTAACATGTAGAGCGATAGCATAAGCCAATCCACCCGAATCAGAGAAGCTATTTCCAATGGTTTGAAAGTCGCCGAACCCATAACACCGATGTACTGAGTCATAGGTCATATACAGATCAGAGAATGGGTCAGAATCTCCATAATCACGATTCCGGGCAGCCGGTCTAAACCCATCGCTAATGTAAACCTTTTTATTATCCGCAAAATGTGACAAATAAATCGCAGGAGGATCAATAAAAGCGTGAACCAGATTTGAATACGCACCCAGCCTCTGATTCAATTCGCCGACGTTAACCGGCTCGGAGTGGAGCACCATCGCTTCGAAATCATTCGAGCTATTTACAGCTCTATCCAGTACATCCAAATCAGACTTGAGAGTGTCGTTGGATAGGATTACTGCAGGAATCACCCATCGCGAGTTAATATCCTTTGCTTCCGAGTATTGAACTACTTCATCTATCTTAATTTCTTGGCCACGCAATTGGCCAACCTTTGGATTAAGGATCAAGTAGCTTTTGAATCCGTTTTCCGATAGTTGATATAGTGCGGAATTCAGCGCCTTATAATCACTTCTAACCGGTTCTATAATTGGACTAACTAGTTGCGAATCACCAAACGACTCCGTCATATCCCGCAAAGCGATAAGTTCATATTGCTTTCCGCGCAAGTAAGGGAAGTACACTCTTTAAATCTCCTTCGATAGAGCTTGTAAATATTTTATACAGTCAGACTCGTTTTTTAATACAAGTAGCGCTTGTGATCTCAAGAATTTCGGATATTGTACAACGATTTCTGCTAGATGCGCTTGCGATCTAGTTTCCAACAAAGTCACCCGGACTACATCGCTGAGTAAGCGTCTATCGATAGACTTAAATTTCTCCGAAATAAATACTCTATGTTCACTATTCGGCATTCTCGGTACTTTTATACCTAGTTTATCTAAGACCGTAAAACACTCACTGACCCTTAATGAGTTGGCAATAGTCGTTGGGCTATTGAATTCAAGCAATTCAGTTGATTCTTTAATCGTTCTTAAGGTCTGCCTGCTCGTCAATTCTAGAACGCCAATTTCAGATGGAATCACTTCTACAATTCCTTCGATTTGACTGCTAGACGCCACCACATACATTCTTCTGAAAAACTTTTTGTAATCTTCGACTTGGGAGTTTAATCTGTTTAGATTATCTCGATCTGATTTAATCTCATAACCGGTAAGCGTACCATTAATGACACCAAGATCCGCCTTAGAATTTCCTACTCGAAACTCATTCAATACGGCTGTGGTCGCTAGACTATGTCGCCCAAGTACTATTTTTTGAACTATATTAGCTCTAAAAATATAGTCATCTCTAAATCCAGGTTTACTCAATGCCTTAAAAAATACGTTTAGTAAGTCTCCGATTGTATTAATTTCGGTATTTTCGATAGGAAATCCGCCCAATTCCGCTAGTCTAATAATCCCTTGGGGGTCAATGCTATTAGCGATATTCCGGGTGATTTTTGCTGAAAAAGCATTAGAAGCAGCTACTGTATTACTCATGGTCCTCCCTTCTCTTGTTTTGTATTCTTAGCGTTTAGGCCATCCAGGGTAATTGTGATTGCTTGGTGCCATAACATCAGCTGTCTATTTTTCTTCTTCATGTTGAAGTTATGGATTTTGTCAATCTCTTAGGCATATTGATTACAACTCCAAATGCTTTCATATCTATTTGTTTGCCATCCATTGCAGACTGGCTTATGTTTTGACCACGTTGATAATCACTTATCGGTTGACCTTAGAAGTTTCAGCTAAAGTCATGCTGGGTGTGTTCTTCAGGTTGCGCATGGTCGTCTTGCCTGTTCATAGCTCGATTGATTAGCCATAGACAATCGAGACTGTTCGATATGTTCGGTCTAGTCTCCGCCCATTACTTAGCTTACCCGTGTTTGACCTGTTATTTCCGACATGTCTTTTCATAAAAACAGTAAGTCACCGCTCAAGATGACAGATCCCTAACAATCAGTATTGTCTCGATAGCGACGCGCACCACTCGTCCAATGAGGTCTACGATGTAACGCGGGTTACCAACCTCATCAGCCCAGTCGTTCGGGTCATTAACAATGCCGGATGCCTTATCCTTCTTGACCTGATAACGGTCAATCAGCCACGCAACGGCTGAACGTGAGCCCAACATGTACTCGTCCGCTTCCGCCGGAATACCAGCAATGGTCACGCGTTTGTTGTAAATCAACTTCGTCACGTCATCAACGTTCTTGCCTGTCTCCGGATCCTTGCGCTTAGCCCACCTCATCTTGAGCACACGCCAGGTCTCACGGTCAGACTCATCACCCTTAACCTGGATATTCAATGGCCACGGCTCCACAGACTCGTAGCCCACGTGCAGGTCCATCAGCTTTTGGCCTGCAGCAGCAAACTTATCGAACTCCGCACGCGATGACGGCGTCTCAATATGCGGCAGCATCTTCTTCAAATCAGCCGCAAACTTCGTGCGGTAAGCGCGGTCATGTAACTTGCCATACACAAAGTGGAAAATGTCATCGCCGGTAATGTCCGCACCCAACGCATCACGGTAAATCTTTTTGATTTCGTCGGTGATGTTATCCACGCGCATACAGCCGTCTACAATCTCGCCAATCTCACCGTAAACACTGGTTTCGCCTTGCTTTACGACGCTGTTCTCACCAAACAGCGCAACATCATCGGCTTCCACAGTAACCCAGGTGAAGCGGGGGAAGAATTGAGACCCTTCAGAGCCATAGAAATTCAAATCCGGGATTCTATCGACTGCGAACATCGTATACGGCTTCTGAGCGCCAACCGTTGGTTGAAGGTATCCAATGTTCCGATGCTTCGGAGTCGGGAACATCGACGGGAGTTGCGATCGCTCATGGTTTAGCAATGCATCGTAGTAGACATACTCTGAGCAGAACGGTCGATAAAGTCCTACTAAAATTTTCGCAGCATCAAGCTCAAACTCTTGATTTCGGTAAACGGAATTTCTCAGGGAACGGCTCCACTTAATACGGTGCGCATCGGAATAATGCGGACTTTTCTTCAAAAAGTCCGCAACCAGAGCTTCTCCCCTCCCTTTGATAGGCGGCCATTCACGTTGGAATGCAGAGCGCGCTTGCTCGTAGGCTAGACCAAACTTGAGCAATTGTGCCCCAAGCTGCTCCTGGTTAAATGAATAGACCCAGGAATCTCGGCCTGTTTCCAAACCACGAGTCAAAGACTTGAAAACAGTCTTGGAGTTGCCCTTCTTCTCGCCGATAACCGGCCAGGTGCCAAAAGCATCCGAACGTTGATTTACCCAGTCACCGTACGTGTTAGGAGCGACGGTTTCCCATTCAATGGACTCTACTGTCTCTGAATTCACAATCCGCAGTTTCTCTGCCGCTGTCAGGTAATCTCCAATATCCCGATAGTGCAGAGTAAAACCTGATTTTGCAGCATCCTTAATGCCGATTGTCACGGTCACATTAGTGCGTGATCCAGCGCCAAAAACGTTTCCTCCTTCCATGCGACGTTGTTCACCTGCAGTACGCGCGTTACCTCGAAGGTTCAACACATACAGGTCAGTGAAGTCTTCGGCCATGGATAACCGCACACCGTCGCCGGTGTTGCCGTCAATCCAGCCGCCATTGGAAACGAACGCCACCACGCCTTGGTCACCAATGCGGTCCGTGGCCCAGCGGAAGGCGCGCAGGTAGGAATCATACAGCGAGTTTTTGTTCGTAGCTGTAGATTTCGCAGCATACGTCTCCGCAATGCGTCCGTCCAGGCTCGGATACTTCAGATTCGCATTGAGATCGTTCGCGGACTTCTGGCCTGCCGAATAAGGCGGGTTACCAATCACCACGTTGATTGGAGCGTTCTTCTGGCGCTCGATAGTGGCGTTGTTCTCGCGGAAGATGTTGAGGTCCGGGATGTCTCCTTCCTCATGAATCTGGAAGGTATCAGCCAGCGCAATGTTGGCGAAGGGAATATACTCCGGTGCTGGTTCACCATTGCGCAGTGCCGCTTCTTCACGCAGGGCGTTATAGGTGGTCTCAATGTTGACAGCAGAAACGTAGTAAGCCAACAGCATAATCTCGGTCGCAAATAGCTCGTTGGCGTACTTGCGGGCAAGGTCCTCTGGCTTGATGAGGCCGGACTGCAGGAGGCGAACCGTAAAGGTCGAGGTGCCGGCGAAGGGATCGAGGATACAGACACCTTCGTCGCTAAGCCCTTTGCCGAAGTGCTTCTTGGACACGTCATCCGCAGCACGCAGAATGAAGTCGACAATTTCAACTGGGGTGTAGACGATGCCCAAAGACTCCGCCTGCTTCTTGAAGGCTTTTTGGAAGAAGCGCTCGTAAAGCTCCTTGATGACCTGCTGTTTTCCCGAGGCGGAGTTCACTTCAGAGGCTCGAACACGGACGGACTCGTAGAACTTCTCGAGGGACTCGGTTTCGGTATCAAGATTGGCTTCGGAGAGGGCCCCGACCATCTTCTCCATAACCTGGGCCACGGGGTTATGGGTGATGAAGTCGTGGTTCTCGAAAAGAGCGTTGAAGACCGGAGCTGTAATGAGGTGCTGCGAGAGCATTGAAATAGCATCATCTTCGCTGATGCCATCATTCAGGTTGTTGCGCAGACCCTCGACAAAGCTATCGAATTCTGTTCGGAGGTTGGCATCGGCGCCGTCGACAAGCGCTTTGATGCGCGTGATTTGGTTTCCTGCGATAGTGGCGACGTCGTCCGCCCAATCCTCCCAGTATGCGCGGGTGCCGACCTTGTCGACGAGCTTGGTGTAGATGGCTTCTTGCCACTCTTCCAACGAGAACAATACGAGTTGCTGAGTCAGCTCATCGTTATCGGCTAGAGGTTGCGGGTTTTTCACTGAGTCGGCTTCGGCCTCGTTAATGGCATCGGCGGGAGAAGCGTTCTCGGAATCGGTGTCTGAACCAGTTTTCTGGGAATCTTTTTTGCCGATGTGGTCGACTTCGATTGGCAACTCTTCACCAGGGTTCGTTTCGTTCAACGTGATGGAGTTGACCTTGGCGTTGAAGCGGTCATCATGTGCCCGCAACGCATTCAGAATCTGCCAGACAACCTTGAAGCGTGCGTTGTCATTGAGTGCCTGTGCTGGCGAAACGTCCGGAGCAACTGCAACCGGAAGAATGATGTAGCCGTAGTCCTTGCCTTCGGACTTGCGCATGACGCGACCGACGGACTGGACCACGTCCACCATGGAATTACGCGGGTTGAAGAAAATCACAGCGTCCAACGCCGGGACGTCGACACCTTCGGACAAACAACGCGCGTTTGTGAGCACGCGGGTGTGCTGCTCGGCTGCTGGAGACTCCAGCCAGGAAAGCTTGGTGCCACGCTCAAGAGCGTTCATGCCACCGTCAACATGCTGCGCAGAGATGGAAACGTCCACGTTGTGCAGAGAGACATCATTGAGAACTGCTTTTTCTTCCAGCAGTTCTCGGTGCATGTTAATCAGCTGTGGGAAGGCATCAGCAATTGTCTGCGATGTCTTGATGTCACGAGCGAATGCCACAGCTCGTTGCATGGGCGCCACGTTTTCATCGAAGCCACCCTTTTTGCCTTGCAGAGAGCCGGAGCGTTTAGCCAATCCGTTCCATGCACCAATCATTGCTGAAGCCAGAGTGAGATTGATCTGACTATTCTGGCTGCGGGCCATGGCATCGGCAGCTACGGATTCGTCGACCGTCATGACGAGAACCTTGTAGTCCGTGAGCAGGCCTTTCTCTACGGCTTCGCCGAATCCGAGGCGATAGAACTCTGGGCCGTAAATAGCCTCATCATCCATGGAGGCGAGTTCAGCTGAGTGGTCCTGGGCCTTGCCCTTGACGGAATCGTCATACAGACGCGGCGTGGCCGTCATGTAGAGGCGCTTCGTAGCCTTGATGTAGTCGGCATCGTGGATGCGGACGAAGTTACTTGCGTCCTCACCGGCGAGGGTAATGCCTGTGGTGCGATGTGCCTCATCGCAGATAACTAGGTCGAAGTCGTCAAGTCCTTGCTGCTGGGCATCATGAACTGCCGGCAACGACTGGTAAGTGGAGAAAACGATGTGGAGCCCCTTGGCCCGCTTGCCGGATTCAAAGCGCTTGGCAATTTCGGCGCCGTTTGTTGATACTGGGACTTCTAGGTCGTAGGTCGCAATATCCTCGGCTTTACGAGAGACTTTCGAGTCAGAGCACACCGCGAAGGTACGCATGTCGAGGCGCCCCTGTGCTGTCCATTCTTTGAGGGTTTGCGAAAGGAGTGAAATCGATGGCACAAGAAAGAGGATTCGAGCTTTGCCACCGTTTTCCTCAGCTACACGTTCAGCGAGACGAAGGGCGGTGAAGGTTTTACCAGTACCGCAGGCCATGATGAGCTTGCCACGGTCGTGGGTAGCAAAACCAGCCATGGCACTATCAATAGCTTCTTGCTGGTGCGGGCGGGGCTCGAAGGTTTTGCGCTGGGAGAGATTGATTTGGATTTCGGAGCCGGGGAAAGCGACATCCCAGTTAATCGGAGATTCGGCGATTGCTGCCGTCCCAATGCGGCTGGTTGGAATCAGCTGATTAGCTAGAGCTTCTTCTGCGTGCGAGGACCAGTGGTCAGTCGTCGAGATAATAATGCGGCTGCCGAAATGTTCCGGGCCAGATTCAGTAGTAAAGGAGCGTCCCGACGCTTCAAAAAATGAATCGAGGTCGGCCTTAGCCAAGCGTGTCGTTGGCATATAGAACTTGCACTGGATGGCTACCCACGTGCTGTCGTCAATGCGACGTGCGACCAGGTCGATGCCCGTATCTGGCGCTCCCCCGTTGTACTTCCAGTCCGACCAACGGTAAACCTCGTCAAACTGCGCTTTCAGAGTTGGGTCAGTGCGGAAATAGTTGACCATGAGTTTCTCGAAAGCGATGCCATACTTCGCCTTCGGCTGATTCTCGCGGAGCTGCTCAAGGACCTCTGAAAACTTGGACATGAAAACATTATGCCCGAGGAAAACCCAAATGAGTTCAAGACGCTCCAAAACAAGGAAAAACTAATCCGAGAATTCTGCTCGCGCTCCTTGGCACCTTCATAAATAAATATATCTATCAAGCTACCCAAAGCTAGCGCTCCGACTACCGGATTACTAAAACGCTAAACTACCCAATTTCACAGTTTTTCTATCAAGACACAGAGGAACTATAGTCCAAGGCTGGAGTCAGTAATTACAAATCCTTGATCAGCAATATCCTTACTCACAATTAAAAATATGTCACCTTCACGAATTATTGATTCCCCTTCATCAAGAAATTCATCATCAGAGTCCTCAACTTGCATCGACTCTCTTTCATTCTCCCATCGCGGCTGCTCAAACACTTTCTTCATATTACTAGAGACATTGTAGCCGCCTCGATTGACTCGTCTAAGGCGGTAGGTAGATGCAACTGCAAGAAAATCAGTTAACTGAGTAATGCGCAACGAAGCTTTAAACCCATTTACGACACCGCGAGTTTGCGTACTGCTTAAGTCAATAATAGATTCTCGGGCCGCTCCTAGTACAGCAACATAGTCGCCAGCATTGATACCGTCCATAGCCCCTTTATCAAGAACGACATCGTAGTTTCCAAGAACTTTAGCAATTTTACCGACAATATAATCACTCATCAGCAATTTCCTTCTCTAGAGCTTTTAGTTGTTCTATTGTGCGCGTATGAGTTTCCATATATTCTTCGACCACATTTGAACTAACTTCTGACCATGATTCAATTTGCACTTGCGTCCACTCTGAATACTGATTGACCTGGCTGTTTATATTGATAATTGCTGCCTGAACATCTGTCGTCGGGTTGGTTTTCTCAAAATACGCTATAATTCGGTCTACATCATCATTTAACGCCTTCAGCGATTGACTCATCCGCCATAAATCCCCCACAGACTTCTTCGCAATAACACTATTATCTTTGCACTGTTCTTTTGGGGCGAACATAATACTCAAAACAACTGGCCCAAATATCATAATTAATAATGCAATGATTTTCCTTAAGCCGGCAGGAGAATAAACATAATCATAGATTACCGCTACGGTCAAAATGATGCCAACTATAGCTGCAATAACGTTTTTCCAGTTGAACTGAGAAGCGAAATTAGCGCCTTTATTTGCTGCTCGCCTAATTCTACTTTCCACGTTTACTCTTACAATTCAATTCCATAAATAAGAGCTTTGAATATACTCAAATCAAATCGAACTATGCCCTCAGCTCCCCAACAACCCCAACCTGCCCTGCAGCATCCGAAACAGCGTCCACACGCTTCACGGCAGGGTCGGCGCCCCAGCGCTCGTCAGGCAGAGCACTGACACCTTCGCGGCCAAAGCCATCGGTCCCCACCACTACGTGACCAGCCACGTCATCTCCGGCACCGAAGCCCTCAGCCAGCGCCACAGCCAGATCCGCAACCATGCCAGCACCGAACTCCGGATCCTCGCCCTTATCAATCGCAGCGCGCGACACGGTGCCGTGATTACCAACAATCACAATGCCAACAGCTGGGCGCAAAGTCCCCTCGGCATACTCGACAAAGCCGCCACCCTTGAGAGCCTCCAGCAGTAGCTTTCGGTCAGCAGCGGAGGCCCGCTCTCCCCCATCCTTATCCAGCTCCAACACCGGAGCCAACGCCTGGCCAGCCTGGCGGCCTGGCTCACGGCGCTCCGGATCCAGCTGCACATCAGCCGGCAGCGAAGTAGAAACCGTGTCCTTCAACTCGTCCGCACCGGCGGAAGAGAGGAACTTATCGGTGAGCTTCAGCACGCCGGCATCCGGAGCGCCGGCAGCGCGCACGGTCTCGGAAACCCCTGCAAGCTGCTCATCCGTGGCATCGGGAGTGGCGATAACAAGGACGGGCACGTCCTTCAAAGAGTCCTTAACGATCTCCCCGACGATGGGCTCGATAATGCGGTTGGCTTCATCGGCACGCGCTTGCTGCGCATCGGCGCGAGCGACAGCCTCATCGCGCTCAGAGGCGGCACCGGTGCCGAAATCAATGCCAGCACCAGCGGGGTTTAGCACATAAGCACCCAGCGCAGCACCTGCCGCAACACCGAGGGCAGCACCTGTCACACCGGCTGTAAACTTCCCGCTCCTGCGCTTCTTCGCCATCGCCCGTCCTACTCCCTATCTACGAAAAATTACTTAAAAAGCCCCTGGAACCACAGTGCAATGGAGTTCCAAGTATCAATCAGATTCTCGCTGACAGAACCATCACCGGAGGTACCAGCGATAGCGAAGATCACCGCGACGGCGACAAAGATAGCCAGGATTGCCCAGGCCACACCGAAACCGCGGCTATTGACCTGGTAGAGGTCGGCGACCATGCGACCGTCGACAAGCTTCTCCCCGACCTTCAAACGCGACAGCAACGCCGACGGCACACCACTCTGGTTCTCAGCGTGGTAGATGCTGTCGATGTTCTGCGGGGCGCCGACGGAGACGACCATGTCGGCGTCGTGATGCGCGGCGAAGACCAGCGCCAGGTCAGTGGCGGAATCGGACAGCGCCGGGAAGGTCATGGCGCCAATGCCGAGGTCCTGAATACGTTCAAGGCCTACCGCGTGACCGTCCGGGTCGGCAGGCAGAATCACGCAACCGGCAGACCGCAGCGCCTCGGAATTGATGTTCTCCGGATCGCCGATGATGTAGTCCGGCTGGTACTTCAGGTCGAAGAGCGTGTCGGCACCTGCATCGACGCCGATGAGCAGCGGCTCGTACTCGCGGATGAAGTTCTTTAGGTCTTCCAGCGTCTTGCGGTGTCCCTCACCGGGGCTGACCACAACGACCTTGCGGCCACGCAGTGGCTCTGTCTCGTCCGGAATGCCCAGACCATCGATGTAGAGCGGGGACTCGGTCTTGGCGAACTCCACCAAGTTGCCGGAGAGCGCCTCCAGGCGGTCGACCATGCTGGTGCGGCCCTCATCAAAGGCGCGCTCGAGCTCGTTCTGGTCGACTGCGTCGCCCTGGCCAATCAGGCGGTCACCGTGGTAGAGCTTGCCGTCGTCAAGCCTGCCGTTCTTGCCGTCCTTGAGCTTTTCAAAGACCTTGTCGCCGACGTTCTGCACCATCGCAATGTCGGCGTCGCGCATCATCTGCGGGCCGTAATTCGGCACAAAACCCGTGGTAAACGCGCCGGTGTTCACCACTGCGGCGACCTTGGCATCAATCAACTGCTGTGCCAGTGGACGCGAGATATCCGGCGCATCAATCACCACGATGTCGCCTTCGCCCATGCGCTTCAGCGCACGATCCAGGCGGGAACCATCCCGCACAGTCCCCGAAATGCCAGGAAGATCTTTTTCGTTCCGAGAGAACAGACTCATGGCACTTAGTGAAACATAAGTGCAGCTACTTGGCCGCGAAGGCGCGCCGAGCTTGATCCAGAAGATCTTGCGCGTGCGCCCGTCCGGAGTCCGAATCGTCCAAGCCCGCCATCATCCGCGCGAGCTCATCAATCCGCTCCTCATCGCCCAGGCTCGTCACCTTCGACGACACCGCACCCGAACGCGCATCCTTGCTGACCACCAAGTGGGTATCCGCAAACGCCGCCACCTGAGGCAAGTGCGTGACGACGATTACCTGGTTATTCACCGCCAACTGCTTCAGGCGCTTGCCAATTTCCACAGCCGCGCGCCCACCAACACCGGCATCGACCTCATCGAAAACCATCGTGTGTCCGGCCTGTCCTTCGGCGAGGACAACTTCCAATGCCAGCATGATGCGGGAGAGCTCACCGCCGGATGCGGAGGAGGCCAGTGGACGCGGCTCGGCACCTTCGTGGGCGCGGAGCTTGAACTCAATGTTGTCCACGCCGGCGGGACCAAAGGTGTCGGCCTTGGTGATCTCCACCACCAGCGAGGTGTGCGGCATGGCCAGGCCCTTGAGTTCCTTGGTAACGGCCTGTTCCAGGTGCTTTGCGGCCTTTGCGCGGGCCTTGGAGAGTTTCCGCGCGGTGGTGCCGAGCTTCTTCTCCGCGGTTTTAATCTCCGCGGTGAGTTTGTCCAGGGCTTCGCCGGAAACATCCAGCGTGGCGAGCTTATGCTCCGCCTTATCCCGCCAGGCCAGGACACCTGCGATATCCGGGGCGTACTTGCGGGTCAGGTTCTTGATCTCCACCTGGCGCTGCATGAGCTTGTCCAGGGATTCGGTTTCCTCCGGCAGGCCAGAGAGAAACGTGCCGAGGCCAGCGGAGATTTCGGAGAGCTGGCTGGTCAGTTCATTGAGCTGGTGGGAAAACTCGGTGAGTTCCTCGTCGTCTGCGGCGGCGAGCTCGTTCGCAGCGGCGCCGAGGAGTTCGGCGGCGCCGGAGTCCTCGGTGGCGGCATCCATGCCGGTCGCGCTCACGGCAGCGGCACCGTCGATGGCGGCAAGAGCCACGGCTGCGGCGTCGCGGAGACCATCCAGGTCCTGCATACGGCGGATCTGCGAGGCCAAGTCCTGGTCTTCGTCCGGCTCGGGTGAGACCGCATCGATTTCTTCGATGGCGAAGCTGAGCTGGTCGGCACGCATGGCTAGCTCGCGGCGCTTGGAGGTCTTCTCTTCCAGTTCTTTGACCAGGGCGCGCCAGTGGGCGCGCTGCTGACGGTAGGTTTCCAGAGTCGGTGCGATGGAATCGGCATCCATGCGGTCGATGGCCGCACGCTGCTCATCAGCGCTTTGCAGACGCAGCTGATCATTCTGGCCATGAATAGCAATCAGGCGGGTGGAGACATCCGCCAGCGCCGCAGCCGACGCACTGCGACCTCCAACCCACGCCCGGGAGCGCCCCTTCGCGGAGACCTGCCGGGCAAGCAAGTACTCGTCATTTTCATCGCGCTCGCCGCCGAGCTCAGAAACCACCGCATCGATGGCGGTTGACTCTTGCTCCGAGAGGTGCTCGGTGGACACGCGGCCTTCCACCAAGGCCTTGTCTGCGCCGGTACGCACGCGGCCGGCGTCGGCACGCGCGCCACAAAGCAACTTGAGGCTTGTGATCACCATGGTCTTACCCGCACCGGTTTCACCTGTGAGTACGGTCAGGCCTGGGCTGAATTCAAGCGTCGCGTCGGGGATAACGCCGAGGTCGCGGATGGAAATCTCAGTCAGCATGGCGCCTGCAATCAGTCCTTCCCTTGAAGTGTGGGGTCTTGTCTGCCGTGTTTAGGGGCTATTGCGCCTCGGCGGGGCCGCGCCACCCGGACGTCGGCAAGCGGAACTTGTGCACCAGACGGTCGGCGAACGGCTGATCGTCCAGACGCACCCAGCGCACCGGCTGTGCGCCGCGCTCGATTTCGATACGGCTGCCCGGCGGCATGGTGATGTTGCGGAAGCCGTCGAGCACCGCGACCGCCTCGGCGGTGTCGTGGTTGGTCTCAATCGCGATAGTCGAATGCGGTGAGATCACCAGCGGGCGGGAGAACAGCGCGTGGGCGTTGTTGGGCACGACGAGCATAGCGTCGAGCTCCGGCCAGAGTACGGGACCACCTGCGGAGAAGGCGTACGCGGTAGAGCCGGTCGGCGTGGAAATTAGCACACCATCGCAGCCGTAGGAACTCACCGGGCGACCATCGACCTCCAAGATGACGTCCAGGACGCCACGGCGGTTGACATTTTCGATACTGACTTCGTTCAGCGCCCAGCCAGAGCCAATGACGCGGCCGGTGGTGTCACGGACGGTGGCGCGGATGGTCATGCGGTCTTCGATGCGCCAGGAACGCTTGATGACGCGGCTAATCGCCTCGGTCATGGACTCCTGCTCCCACTCAGCGAGGAAGCCCACGTGCCCCATGTTGATGCCGAGCACCGGCAGGTCAGCCGAGTGCGCAATGTCTGCGGCACGCAGAAAGGTGCCGTCGCCGCCGAGGACGAGGACGAGTTCGCATCCCGACGCCGCCTGCGGAGAATGCCAGTAACGTGGGTACTTGCCGAGCGTTGGGTGCGCGGCCAGCGCCTCTGGGTTCTTACCGGCCAGCACGCGGATGTCGATACCCGCGGCCTCAAGCAGCTCGGCCGCCTCGGCGGCCATTTCCAGGTTGGCGCTCCGGCCGGTGTGCGGAACCAGCAGAATCTCGCGCTTGCCGGCGCTGGTCTTGGGCTTGCTTTCCCGTGAGTGAGTCTTCGCGCTAGTCATTGTGCGGCCCCTCCTCAACAGCCTTGGCGATGGCCGCAGCCATAGCCTCATCACCAATATCGCTGGCGCCGCCGTCTTTCACCAGCCACAGGAAGAACTCCACGTTGCCGCTCGGACCCGGCAGCGGGCTGGCCACGGCTGCGCGGAAGGACAGCCCCAGAGTGCGGGCGTATTCGGCGACTTCCTGGACAACTTCCTGACGCAGTGCATCGCTGCGCACGACACCACCGGAGCCAAGGCGCTCCTTGCCCACCTCGAACTGCGGCTTGACCATTGGCAGCAGGTCAGCGCCCTCGTCGAGGCAGGAAACAATCGCTGGCAGGACCAGCTTCAAAGAAATAAACGACAGGTCGCCAACCATGACATCGGCCGTGCCACCGAGAATCTCCGGCGTCAACGTGCGGACGTTAGTACGGTCGAGCACAACCACCCGCGGGTCATCCTGCAAGCGCCAAATCAACTGACCGTAACCGACATCGACGGCGTAGACGGTCTCGACATCGCGGCGCAGGCACACATCGGTGAAGCCGCCCGTGGAGGCACCGGCATCCAACACCTTCCGGCCCTTCAAGTCCAGGCCCTGCGGCTCGAAAGCCTCCAGTGCGCCGAGCAGCTTGTGAGCCCCGCGCGACGCCCAGTTCTCGTCTTCTTCCAGACCACTGACGCGAATGGACACGTCCCCCGTCACCGCAGTCGCGGGCTTAGAGGCGACAAAACCACCGACCTCAACTCGGCCGGCTTTAATCATGTCCACTGCCGCCTCACGGGAGCGAGCAATCTTCCTTCGCACCAGCTCCGCATCGAGCCTGCGCTTAGGAGCTTTCTTTGCCACCGCGTTCACTTTCCTTCCCTGCGTGACGAGCCCAGGGCCTCATACAAAATCTCATGCGCCCGCTCAAACTGCGCGACTCTCTCCTGCGGCGTCGGGGCAGGTGCTGACAGTGCGGCCGCCACCTGCTCGCGGACGTCCTCCGGAGTTACCTCACGCGCGCCGGGCATCGCCGCCGGGCTAGGCGCAGGGCTCGGTACAGATGCAGGGCCGGGTTTCGGCCCCGGCACAGGACCAGCGCCCTGCCCCAGCCCCTGCCCCGGCTTCGGTGCAACCTCACTCATCGGCTATCACTTCCGCCAGGCAGCCAGCGCCGCCTCAGCAGCCGGGCCCTCCGCGCGGACCTGCGCGACCTCGACTGCGCCAGCACGACCAGCCTCAGAGTTCCACACCACATCTACGACCGTCAGCAGAGCCGCCACCGCGGCCTCCGCCGGGTTCACCAACCGAAGATCTTCCATGTCACCGCCAGAAAGAACGATGACACCGGCCTCCGCGTCGTCGTAACGCGCGGTGAAACCAGCCTGCGGAGCCGGACGTGCCTGATCCAGCTCACGATTCAGCGCAGTCATGTCAGCACCGATGAGCGTCGGGCGGTGCTCAGGCGGCGCCGCAACGACATCCATATGCGTGGAAACGCCTGTGACCACCATAAACGTGTCCATCTTTGCCGCATTTCCGCCCGCGATGTCGGTGTCGAGGCGATCCCCAATCGCCAGCGGATTCTTCGCGCCCACACGCTCCGCCGCCTTAATAAACATCGGCGGCTTCGGCTTACCCGCCGACAGCGGCGCCACGCCCGTGGTCGTAGAAATCGCCGCAGCGACCGAACCATTACCAACCAGGAAACCGCGCTCCGACGGCAGCGTCGTATCCAAATTCGACACCAGGAAGCGCGCACCTCGCGACACCGCCAGCGCCGCCTCCGACATCTGCTTCCACGTCATCTCACGGTTGAGCCCCTGGAACACCGCCGCAGGGTTGTCATCAGCGGAATCCACGAGGTTGTACCCCGCCTCACGAGCCAACTGCTTAAACGACTCCGCCCCCAACACAAAAACATTCGAGCCAGGCTCAATGACCTCTGCCGCCATCTCAATGGCCGCCTGCGCCGACGTCATCACATCGTCCGCGTGAACGTCATAGCCCAGCCCATTGAGCTGATCGGCCACGGTCTGCGGCGCGCGCGAAGCGTTATTCGTAATAAACACCATCGGCAGCGCCGCCTCAGTCAGCCCCTCCAGCGCGTTCGGAATCGCCGCGCCACCCTCGTAAATCGTGCCATCCAGATCCAGCAGAGCGGCATCATAGGAAGAAGCGACAGAAGCCATGGGGGTTCATTTCTCCTTTTACGAAATAGGAACGCTTTACGACGAATTGTAGATGCGCAGCCCGATTGCGCCAGCGGTGCGTTAGCGGTGGCTGATGTTGCGAGCCGGCAGCTGGGCTGATTACTTGCTCAGCTCTTCGATGCGCTCGCGAGCATCGAGCATCTGGTCCACATCGATCTTGGCGCAGCGGGTAAACCACACCTTGGCATCATCTTTACGACCGGCCTCCACCAGCGCATCAGCGTAGGCGTAGAACAGACGAGCTGCTTCGAAGTCCTCGCGGTCCGGGTTCAGATCCTGGGTCTCCAGCTCAACCAGAGCCTCATCGATCTGACCCATATCGCGGCGGGCACCGGCGGCGACGATAGCCAGCTCAGTCTTGGACTCGTTGTCCAACTGCTTGGCCTCCTCGGAGCGAGCCAACTCAATGGCCTTCTCTGGGCGACCGAGGCCGCGCTCACAGTCCGCCATGACCGCGAGCATGCCCGGGCCACCGGAGATGCGGCGAGCAGCACGCAGCTCCGCCAGGGCTTCCTTCCACTCACCTGCGTGGTAAGCGGCGACACCAGCGGTCTCACGAACGACACCGACGCGACCAGCGCGGTCCTTCGCTGCGCGGGCGTGCTCCAGGGCACGCTGCGGGTCTTCAGCCATCAGGATTGCGGACATGATCATGTGACGAGCAACCTTGTCGGCGTTGTCCTTAGCCAGGCTCTTCAGATCCTGGCGCACGCTCGGGTCGAGCTCGTCTGCGCGAATGTCATCTGGCAGCTTCGGCTCGTTCTTGCGGGCCTCAATACGCTCCTCGCGGAAACCTGGGCGCTGCGGACCGGTGCGGTGCGTACGCTTCTCATCCTGGAAGCGGCCACCACGGTTGGAGCGACGTGGCTTGCCACCACGACGGTCGAAGCTGCGACCTCCCTGGCCACCGCGCCCGCCCGGGCCGCGACGATCATTGCGGTCGCCACGGTTAAAGTCACGATCATCGCGATCGTCACGACGGAAGCCCCGCGAACCACGGGAATCGCGGTTACCGCCATGACCACCGTGACCACCACGGCCACGACCACCTGGGCCACCGCCCTGTCCACGACGATCGTTGCGGTTGCGCCCGTTAAAGCCGCCCTCGCCACGACCATGGGAACGGTTAGACCCGCGGTTTCCGCGATTTCCTCGGCCTTCGCCGGAACGAGGACCTTCGTGCTCAGCCATGAAGTCGGAGCTCCTTATATGTAATGAGTAAAAGAATTTATGTGTTTTCAGGCTACCAGTAACCCCGGATTGCCTGGTGGTCTGCCTAAAAGACCAAACTTTCATACTACTGCTAAGACCTGCCCACATTCCAGCCCAGCAAACGCGCGGAACCTGTGGCCTTCCCCACTGCCTGGGACAAATCCCAGACAGCCAGGCCAACCCAGTCGTCGGTGGTGAACTGCGCGGTAGCGGTGGTTCCCTCGACGCGGAGCTCATGCTCGGCATCCGAAAGCCCGTCTGGCACGGCGAGGTTGGCGCCCAGGGCGTCGTTAAGCAATGCCTTGAGTGCGCGGGCATTACCCTGCTCAGCGCGATGTGCGGCGCGGCGGAAAATGGTGAGCGCTTCCTTGGCGGCGTCCTCGGGTGTCACGGTGGTGTCGACGGCGAGGTCAAAGAGGCCTTCCTGCTCGAAGGTTGTGGCCTTGGGCGTCTTTGGCTCGGAACTAGGCGCGGCGGGCTCGGTTTTTGTCGGCGCCGCATTCGTCTGCGCACGACTACCCGCGCCAGCGAACCCTGGCCCCTCGGGTACGGCGGTGCCCTTCTGATACGCAGTGGCGGCGGCGCGGGCGCGCTGATCAGCGGCCTCGTTCATGTCGTGGCCCGAGTGTCCCTTAACCCACTCGAGGTGAATATTGCGGCCAACGAGCAGCTGGTCGATGTCCTGCAAAATGTCGACGTTGAGGACAGGTTTACCGTCGCGCTTCTTCCAGCCCTTGCGCTTCCATCCCGGCATCCACTTAGTGACGGAGTTAATCACATACTGCGAATCACACAGTACGAAAAGCGGCTCGTCGGGGATGTGCGCGGTGGCGCGGAGCAGCTCGGCAAGCGCGGTGAGCTCCCCGCGGTTGTTGGTTCCCTCTTTCCATCCGCCGGCGGCCCAGCAGCTGTCGTCGATATACCAGCACCACCCGGCAGGTCCGGGGTTGTGCAGGGCGGAACCGTCAACGGCAGCAGTAATAGTCATGAGGCTAGATTGTATCGGCTGCGTGGGGCCGGCCAGGAATTGCCTTAAGAGCCGTAGCAGGCGACCGGGCCGTGCGGGCCCTCGACGATGTCAATCTGGGTATTGAAGATTGGGCTCAGAACCTCCGAACGCATCAGCTCTGCGGTTGGGCCGTGCTCTACAATCTGGCCATCCTTGACCGCACAGATGTAATCGGCGTAGCGAGCCGCGAAATTGATGTCATGCAACACCACCACCATGGTGCGCCCCAACTCGCGCACTGCAGTGCGCAGGTACGACATGATGTCGACAGAATGAGAAATATCCAGGTTGTTCAACGGCTCGTCGAGAAGCACGTAATCCGTCTCCTGACAGAGCACCATTGCGACATACGCGCGCTGACGCTGCCCACCGGAGAGCTCGTCGAGGTAGCGGCCCTGGAGCGCCTCAAGATTGAGGAACTCGATGTACTGGGAGATGATGCGCTCGTCCTCAGCGGTCAGGCGCCCCTGGCTGTACGGGAAGCGGCCGAAACTGACCAGCTGGCGCACGGTGAGACGCGTGACGAAGTGGTTGTCCTGGCGCAGAATCGACAGCACCTTCGCCAGATCCTTCGACTTGGTCTTGCCCACGTTGTATGGACCGACGTTGATGTCACCGGAATCGACGGCAAGGAGGCGGCCAATCATAGTCAAGAGCGTGGACTTGCCCGCGCCGTTCGGACCGATTAGAGCCGTGATCGCGTTCGTTGGAATTTCCAGGTCAACGGGGCCAATTGACACCTCGCTGGTATAGCTTTTGCTTACACTGTCGAGGAGAATCATAGCCGTCCCTTCTTCAAAACGACGTAGAGGAAGATCGAACCGCCAACCAGCTCGATAATGATGGACACCACGCCCTGGGCATAGAAAACGTGATTGAGGATGAAATACGCACTGGCCAGCGTGACGTAGCCGATCAGCGCCGCCATCGGCAGTACAAAGCGGTGGTCATAGGTATCCGCAGCCTGGTACGCAATGGTCGCGACCAGGAAGCCGAGGAATGTCATCGGGCCGACCATAGCCGTCGATACTGCCATCAGCACCGACACCGCAACCAGCACGGTGATGGACCGAACCTGGTAATTCACGCCCAGATTCGTCGCGACTTCACGCCCCAACGACATGACATTGAGGGCCCGCGAATGCAGCGCAATCACCACGATTGCCGCAATCACCAGCGGGATCGCCACCGGGAAAAACTCCGGGTCCGCGTTGTTGACAGAGCCGAACAGCCGCGCCGTCAGCAGGTCAAAATCCGAAGGCGTCAGCATGCGCTGCATAAATGTCGATACCGAGCCCAGCCCGCCACCGATAACAATGCCCACCAGCAGCATGCTGTGCATATCCGCGCCCTGCCCAGTCAGCAGCCACGCATACAGCACCAGCGACAGCCCCACCATCAGCACGAGCTGCAGCACAAACGCCCCAACCGAGCCGGCATTCATCAGACCGATCGCACCGAAGAAGTACACCGCAGCGGTACTGATAGCCACGTACAGCGCCTCAAAACCCATAATCGACGGCGTAATAATTCGGTTATTCGCAATCGACTGGAACGCCACCGTCGCGACGGCATGGCAGCAGGCAACCACGATCATCGCAATGACCGCATCAAGGCGCCGACGCGCGATCAGCCAAAAGCCGTCCGTACCAAACGGCAACGGATTGTCCCATGCAAGCAGACCCGCGGTAAACAACGTCGCCAAGCCCGCCAGCACAGCAATGATAATCCAGTACCTGCGCGCCGCTGCACCCGTGCTAAACGACGTCGTTTGCGCCCCAGCCGGGTCGGCCACCGTATGAGTTGAACTGAGATTAAGCACGACGCCGCTCCACAATCAGATAGACGAAAATGGCAGCACCCAGGATGCCGAGAATCACCGATACTGGAATCTCGAACGGGGCGATAATGACGCGGCCAATCAGGTCCGCGACCGTCACAATGGCAATGCCCACCAGGCATACCCAGGGCAGATTGGAGCGCAGATCATCGCCACGGAACATGGAGACGATATTCGGGACGATGAGCCCCAGGAATGGGAGGTTGCCCACCACGACGGTGACCAAACCTGTTGCGATTGCAATCAGCCCCGTTCCCAGGAACACGATTCGCTTGTAGTTCAGACCGACGTTGGTGGCAATGTCCTCACCAAGCCCCGCAACCGTTAACCGATCGCTGAATACGAAGACGATTGCAACCACGATGACGACCAGCCACAGGAACTCGTACTGCCCTTTATAAATGGCGGTAAAAGAGCCTGCGAACCACACGCCTAGCGACTGCAGCATGTCCGTCTGCAACGCAAAGAAAGTCGAAATCGAACTGACTACCGCACCCAACATGATGCCCACGATGGGCACAACCAGACTTGACTTCAAAGCGACACGGCGCAAGAACAGGAAGAACACTGCCGTGCCGATGAAAGCGAAGATGATTGCCCCGCCCATCCGGCCAAGCATCGAGGCCGAAGGAAAGAAATACATCACGAAAATCAGGCCGAGACCAGCCCACTCCGTGGTTCCCGTGGTGGTGGGTTCGACGAACTTGTTGCGCGTAAGTAGCTGCATGACCAAGCCACACATCGCCATCGCGGCACCCGAGAGCACTAGTGCAATGGTTCGCGGTATACGCGTAGTGGCGAACATCTCCCAGCCGTCGTCGGCGCCCAGGATGTCGTATTGGCCTACAAACAGCGACATAGCCACCAGGACTGCCACAAAGGCAATCCCGATGGCTAGTCGGGAATCCAGTAACTTCTGCATAGAGTTGGTGAGGTACTCCTGTGACTGGTCAGAGAACTATTAGGCCTGCTCGAAGGCGTCGGCAAGCCCGTTCAGAATCTCCGTGTACGTGATGATGGACTCGTTGGTGTAAGTGTCCTCTGGGGCGTAGTAGATCTTGCCCTCCTTGACTGCCTTCACGTTCTTCAGCGGAGCGGCTTCCTCGACCACAGACTGTGCCGAACGGTACTCATCGGTACCGCGGACAGAGGTGCCAGCATCGCGGTCAAGCACCATGATGAAGTCCGGGTTTGCCTCAGCGATGGACTCGGCGGAAATCTCATCACCCTGGTGGTCATCGCTGGCCTTGTCGACCTCCAGCGCCGGCTTCATGCCAATCAGGTCGAACAGCGGGCCGAAGGTACGACCAACAGTCGGAGCAATGTAACCGAGGGTGCCGCCCGACGAGTTCAGCGCCATGACCTTCACGTCCGGGTTGTAAGCCTTGCGAGCGCGCTCCAGAGCCTTGTCAAAGTCTGCGATGAGCTGATCGGCTTCCTTCTCCTTACCGAAGATGGTGCCCAGGCCCTTAGCGTGGCGCTTGAGCTCCTCGTCCAGCGGCTTGCCCTCGCGCGGCTCAAACTCCACAATCGCGGAGTTCGGAGCGAGCTTCTTCAGGTCATCGTAGTACTTGCCGAAACGCTGACCGTTCACAATCAGGTCCGGGTCAGCAGCAGCAACAATTTCGAGATTCGGCTCGCGGTGATTGCCGATGTCCTGAACGTCAGGATTGTCCTTGTAGTCGGAAACCGTGAACGGGATAATCGGTTTAGGAGCTGCAGCCAGCTTAATACCCCACTGATCGAGCATCTCGAAGGAACGGTTATCCGTGGCCACAACAGAGTCAATCTCGGCAGGTACGGTCTGCTCACCATGATTATCAGTAACGGTAATAGTAGACCCGTTGCCTGCAGCTGCAGACTTATCCTCGTTACCGGCATCAGTAGAACATGCACCAAGAACAAGTCCAAGGCTCGCAACAGATGCAACTACGATATTGCGAATACGGCCGGAGTTAGAACGCGCCACTTAAAGGCATCCCTTCGGTCACAGTAGGATTGTTAAACAAACGCGACTTAGACGCCGTTACCCAATCACTTACTTAGGTAATCATTACCTGTGAAACATTAGCTTAGGGTTCCCTATTTAACAAGTAAATACGTTATGAAATTACGCAATATTTAGGGCATATTTCGAACTTGGCTTAGCGTTGGCTAATTTGTGCTGATAAAGGCACAATTGCAGCGTTCGCTAACGGGGGTAACTTGTGCCCTACGGAAGGTAGCATGTGCACTATCGACGTATGTTTGGGTCTCGCTGGGCGTAGTTGGGCCTAGTTGGGCCTAGTTGACAATGAGCTTGCGAGCTTTGCTTGCGAGAATGGGCTGCGCTTGAATACGGGCTGTACACGCGATTGGAGGCTATACGTGTGAGTACAGGCTGCAGCCATAAATACGGGCTGCAAACGTGAAACTGTATGAGTTTATGACACTTTCAAGCGATTTTTCGCGCTATTTCTGTCATAAACGCAGTCAGTAACTTTAATTAGCCAACAGCCGCTGCCATAGACCCAGGAACTAACCCCGCATTCACCCGCCAATGACAGCCATAAAGGCACTCAGTAACTCACATTGGGGTAAGCAGCGAAAGGTGCCAACCGGGCGATCCTCTAAGCGGACACGCCTGTGTCCATTAACCCGGACACCCTTTGCCCCCTTAAGCCACAAGACACAGGTAAGCCCGCCCTCCGCTACCGAGCAGACCAACCCCTCTTTAATTCCGTTTACTCGTGGGTAACAAAAAGTGGGCCGCAGCACCCAACCCCACACGGGAACTGGCTACCACGACCCACAAAC
>NZ_PDGU01000025.1:0-107887 GCF_014334955.1 Corynebacterium sp. LK33
AACTCTGGGACCAGACCTTTTTTCATGTGTAGACGGAGTAGGAATTGTCGTATGACAAATCAAGAAGCGCATCGCCGAGTAACTGTTGTGCTATTCCCCGGGTTCGAGCTCTTGGACGTATTTGGACCGGTTGGCCTTTTTGGCCATGTCCCAGAGATTGAGGTCGAATATGTCGCCAACATTGCCGGTCCGATAACCAGCGCTCAGGGGACGGAGGTTATCGCCACGCGCTGCATCGCTGAACTTGAGGCAGTCGATATTCTCCTGGTGCCCGGTGGAGCAGGGAGCAGAACACTAGTTGAAGATGCAGAGTTTTTGGAGTGGCTTAAGCGCATCGGATCCCAGGCGCGGTTAGTGGCGTCGGTCTGCACGGGTTCGGCGCTGCTTGCTGCGGCTGGGCTACTTGAAGGAAAGCGGGCAACTAGTAATAAGTTGGCTTTTGATTGGGCCACCTCGTTCGGAAACGAAGTGATGTGGGTGAAAGAAGCCCGATGGGTCGAAGACGGTAATCGGTGGAGCTCATCAGGGGTCGCAGCAGGTATGGATATGGCTGTTGCTTTAATTAGCAGCATCCTTGGCAAGGAAGCTGGTCGATTGGCCGCCAGAAAGATTGAGTATCGGCCCCAGACAGACGCCACTGTCGACCCTTTTGCGAATTGAGCGAAATAGCGGCGCCGGACTTCTTCTAAATATCGAAACCGTCGAATCCGCCGTCGAAGAATCCGCCACCGTCGTCGCCACCGTCGCCGCCGAAGAGGCCGTCGAAGAAGCCACCGCCGTCGCCTGCGTCACCAGCATCGGCAGCGCCGCCACCGAAGTCGTCTCCACCGAAGTCATCGGAACCAAAGTCCTCAGTGCCGCCGAAGTCGTCAGCACCGGTGCCCATGCCGCTGGCGAACTCATCAGCGCCGTAGGCAACACCGGCCATACCGTGGAAGAGAGTAGAGAACAGCAGCATCGAGCCAGCGGTCCAGACACCGGTGCGGAGCGCGGACTTCCACCAGGGCTCGGAGTACCAACCGGCTGGAACCGGACGGCCAGCGACACGGCCGCCGGGGTAGTAGTTCGGAGTTTCCGGGGTGGCGTATGGCGAGGCGGTAACCGAGTGGCCTTCGTGCTCAATGGTGCGAGTTTCGGTCACAGAACCAGCGGCCTTCTGCCCCTCCAGCGGTGGCAGTGTCGGCCCCGCCGGCAGACCCATAATTTCGCGAGCAGCATTGATGTAGTGCAGGCCCTCCAGCGCCGATTCGCGCGCCATTCGGGCCTGTGCCGGGGTCCGAGCAGTAGAAATCTGCGAGGATGCGGCGTTGTAACGCTCGGATGCGTCGGCAAGAGCCTGCGTGGAAGCCGAATCGGTGCCAGCGAGATTCAGCACCTGTGAGCCCAGCCGCTCAATCCAACGGCGGGCGTCTGCGACGGCGTCTTCCAATTGATTGTTCTGGCGGGCATCAAATGCCCTGTTAGAGCGGTTTTGAGCCATCGACGCGATGATAATCGCACCGCCGACGGTGATAGCGATCAGGATTAAAGCCCCCATGGGCTAGGCCTCCAAAAGGAAATTGCGAGTATTGCTAGTAATTACTTGAAATAACGCACGTAGAGCGCAAAAAGTTCCCGAGCTGACATCTCTGTGCGACAGAGGCAGCTCGGGAACCAGGAAAAGATTGGGTATGGGTAGGTATCTATGACTCGGCGGAGTCGGTGCGCTTGGTGCGGCTCTTTCGATTGGCGTGCCATGCGCGAACTTCTTCGGAATCCCACAGGGTCAACCCATGAAGCTTCGCGACGGGCTCAGGAGCCTTCTTGCGGCCAGCGTAGCTGGTGAAAGTGCCACGTGCGGTGCCGGAAAAAGCAGCGCATTCGACCGCTGTCCATAGTTCGTGTCCAGTATCGGCATCGATAATGGTGGGCTTCATGGTGCCCAGAGTACCCGTAGCACTGGATCCTGAACAGAGGTCAGAAGAATTTCTGGTCCCCGGACGTCGGCTCAGAAAGCAAAAACCGGGAGCAATGCGCCCGGTTGCGTGGAGGGGATGACGGGAATCGAACCCGCGTCTTCAGCTTAGAAGGCTGACAAGTGGGGTTCCTAACGTGATTTTTGATTTTTTTGGGGGGGGGGGACATCGTCAACAACGGGCCGGGGCTCCGATTCGTTCCAGGGGGAGCGGATTTTTCGCGAACGATCCGGTTGCTCTACTCGGTTGCTTTACGACGACCCCGTCGACGCGCGAAACCCATAACATTTTGTTTGAAAACCAAAAACTACGCGTGATGTGTGACATAGGATGTCGGCATGTCAACCAATGTGCCTGCCAATGACCGAACTCTCCATCCTCAGCCGCGCACGTCGCCGCTCGCGAAGCCGTTGCATCACGACGTCGATCTGCGGGGTCTGCTGATCGGCACGGCGTCGGCCGCCGGGCAGATCGAGGGCGGTGACGAGAACAACGACTGGTTCGATTGGGCCCGCGAGCCCGGCAACATCGCCGATGGTTCGACCCCGCTGCGCGCCACCGACCACTGGAACCGGTGGCGGGAGGACAACGAGCTCATGGCGTCGCTGGGTCTGCCCATCGCTCGCATCGGCGTGGAGTGGGCGCGTATCGAACCGCGGCCGGGGGAGTTCGACCATGCGGTGCTGGATCGCTACCGTGAGGAGATTGCCGACCTGCGGGACAAGGGGATTCGTCCGCTGGTGACGCTCCATCACTTCGTCAATCCGCTCTGGTTCGCTCGGCGCGGCGGCTTCACCTCCGATGAATCGCCGGCGGCTTTCCTGCGCTATGCGGAGACGACCGTGCGGGCGCTCGACGACCTCGTCGACGAGTGGATCACCGTCAACGAGCCGAACGTGTACGCCACCCAGGCGCACATGTTCCGCTCGGGCCCGCCGGGCAACCGCTCGTGGGGCGACACGATGGCCGTGCTGCGCAACATGGCGGTGTCCCACATCCGCGGTTACGAGGTCATCCACGGCATCCAGGGGGATCGGGCGAAGGTCGGCATCGCCCACCACGCACGGGCGTTCGCGCCGCGCAATCCGCGCAACCCCATCCACCGCGGCCTGGCGCGGATCAATCGGCATCTGTTCCAGGACATCGTCGCCGACGCGCATCTGGCGGGGAAGTTCCATCCGCTGCTGGGCGGGGCGAAGGTCGGCCGCGGGTTGCCGTCGGGCCGCCACCACGACTTCCTGGGCCTGAACTACTACTCGCGCACGGCCGTCGACAAGTTCGACGACGGCACCTTCGTCGGGGCTCCGGTCAACGACCTCGGGTGGGAAATCCACCCCGAGGGCCTGGTCGAATGCGCCCGCGACCTGAACGAGCGTTTCGGCGGACCGGTCTGGATCACCGAAAACGGCACCTGCGATCTCGGCGATCTGGAGCTGTCGGTCGGTGGCGTGGACGCGGGCGTCGAAAAGACGAATCCGGCCGGGGACTACGCCAACCCGGACGCCGGGGCTGCCGACCGCAGGCTGGAGTCGTTCCGGCCGCGGTTCATCCTGGAGCACCTGCGGGCCATCGCCGAGTCGGACGTGCCCATCGAGCGCTGGTACCACTGGTGCTTCGTGGACAACTGGGAATGGGCCGACGGCGAAGAGCCGCGATTCGGCATCGTCCACCTGGACTACGAGACGCAGGAACGGACGATGAAGCCGTCGGGCCGCCTGCTGGCCGAGCTG
The DNA here is from genome assembly GCF_014334955.1 of Corynebacterium sp. LK33. NCBI lineage: Bacteria > Bacillati > Actinomycetota > Actinomycetes > Mycobacteriales > Corynebacteriaceae > Corynebacterium > Corynebacterium sp. LK33. Next base: position 3,686 of record NZ_PDGU01000025.1, read on the forward strand.
GCCCGCACCGGGCGGATCACCCCGGAGCTGCACCGGCGCTACACCGCAGGCCGTCGTTACCCCGTCGCGGACGAACACACCGACCCCAACGTGCGGGCGCAGCCGCCGGAGCCGGATGGGGTGCAGGGATGAGCTCCTCCGAACACGCCGGCTCCTCCGAACGCGCCATCTCCGACGTCGGGCGTTTCACCGCCGACCCCGCCCAGCGCACGCCGGTGACCACCGGCTGGATCGTGCGGTACGGCCTGCTGTACCTGGGGCAGAACATCTCGTGGGCAGCGCCGACGCAGCTGTTGTTGGCGCAGCAGATCCTCATCTGGCATCCGGGGGAGAAGGAGGAGAAGTTCGCGCTCCTCATGGCGGTCGGCGGGTTCTTCTCCATCATCGGGCATCCGCTGGCCGGGTGGTTGTCGGACCGCACGGACACGCGCTGGGGCCGCCGCGCCCCGTGGATCCTCTTCGGCGGGCTGGCGGCGGCCGGGTCGCTGGTGTTCCTGGGCGCCGCGCCGGGCTTCATGGCGTTGACCATCGGGTGGGCGGTGTTCCAGCTGGCCATCGCGGCGTCAATCAACGCGGCCCAGGCGGTGGCGCCGGATACGGTGCCGGACAATCAGTACGGCGTGGTCTCGGGTGTGCTGGGGCTGACGTACACCCTCGGCGTGGTGCTGGGCACCGTCGTGGCCACGGTGTTCGACCTGGGGCTGGCGTACATCGTCACCGCGGCGCTGCTGCTGGTGCTCATCGGCCAGTTCCTGCCGGGCTTCCGCGACGTGTCCCGGGTGCGGTCGCAGGCGGCCGCATCTCCGGTGCTTGACGACGCCGGCGGGGACGCTGACGCCGTGGTGCCCGCCGTCGCCGAGGTGCCCGGAGGGCTCTACCGCGACTTCACGTGGGTGTTCATCGCCCGGTTCCTGGTGACCACGGGCAACTCGGTCGCGTTGTTCTACCTGTTCTATTACCTGCGCGATCACATCGGCCACCCCGATCCGGATGCCGGCGTGCTCGTCCTCACCGGCGCGTATGCCCTGTGCGTCATCGTCACCGCGATCCTGTCGGGCAAAGTGTCCGACAAGATGGGCAAGCGCCGGGTGTTCGTGGCGTTGTCGTCGATGGGCGTCGCCGGGGCCTGCGCGATCATGGCGTTCGCCGGGAGCTTCGCCATGGTCGTCGGCGCGGCGGTGCTGTTGGGTCTGTCGTGGGGCGTGTTCATGGCCGTCGATCAGGCCCTGATCAACCAGGTGCTGCCCAAGGCCGATGAGCGCGGGCGTGACGTGGGCGTCATGAACCTCGCCGTCGCCGGCCCGAACATGGCCGCCCCGGTGCTCGCCGCCTTCGCGTTGGCGAACCTCGGCGGGTACCCCGGCCTGTACGTTTTCGCGGGCGCGCTCACCGCCGTCGGTGCGGTGCTGGTGTACCGGGTGCGGTCCGTGCCCTGATCTCCGTGCGTTGAACAGCGTGCGGCCGGTGCCCTAATCTTCGTGCCTTGAACGGCGTGCGGTCGGCGTTACGGTTTGATACCGTTCGTTGCAGTCGATGAAAGGTGTTTATCCCCGTGCGCCCCACGAAGAAGTTGTCCCCCGCCGAATTCGGCGCAGCGTCCCCCGCCGTCTCCTCTGTGGAGACCGGTGCCGAGGCCCGGTCCGCGAGCCGAGTCTCAGCGGCCCCGTCGTCCCGGACGTCCTTCGTCCGCAGGGCGTTGGCCCCGGTCACGGCGCTCGCGCTGGCGGGCACGTTGCTGTCGGTGCCGCAGGCGTCGGCCGGCGGCTCCGCCGGTCCGGCCGATCTCGGCGGGTTGGACTGGGGCGCGTGCCCGACCGCGGCGATGACCGCGCCGGGCACCGTGTGCGCGGACATCGACGTGCCACGTGATTATTCCGACCCGGAGGGCGCGACGATTTCCCTCACTGTCAGCCGGGTTCCGGCGACGGGGGAGCGCCGTGGCGTCATCGCAGGCAATCCGGGTGGCCCCGGCGGCGACGCGTTGGGAATGTTCTCCGACGAGGCCGTGAGGATGCCGACCGCCGTCCGGGAGCACTTCGACCTCATCGCCGTCGAGCCGCGCGGCCTGGCCTGGGGCACCCCGCTGAACTGCAACGTGGCGGACATCCCGATGACGGGTCTGCTCTCCGGGCAGGTCGGCGCGATGTACGCCTCCTGCGAAGCCAACGAACCGGGATACGCGGCGACCATCACCACGGAGAACACCGCTCGCGATCTCAACCATGTCCGCGACGTGCTCGGCCAGGACGTCATGCACCTCTACGGCCTGTCCTACGGCACGGATCTGATGAGCACGTACGCGACTCTGTTCCCGGACAAGACGGGCCGGATGGTGCTGGATTCCTCGGTCGATCCTGCCGACCGTTACTTTCGGCTCGGAGACTCGCGCGAGCCGTGGCGCCGCGAGGCTCTCAACGCGATGTTCCAGTGGATCGCCGACCGTGACGACGAGTACGGCCTGGGCACCACCGCCCTGCAGGTGTACGCGCGCTGGTCGCAGCGCATCAACGAGGAGGTTGGCGCGCCGGGTCAGGTCTACCCGCCGCCGACGCAGGTGGGCGACGTGCCCGCCGCCTTCGCCGACGACCCGGAGGCGTTCATGCAGCTGGCCGACGGCGTTCTGCCCGTCGCGTGGCGCAGCCATTCCTTCGCGGCGAACCTGATGCGCCCCGGCGCCGGCAATCAGTCGGTGCTGCTGCAGCAGACCTTCGCGGCGACGTACTCGGAGAGCATGTGGCCCGACATCGCCGACGCCGTGGTCACCGGCGAGGTGGAGACCCCCGAACTACCCGAGGGCGTGACCCCGGAAGACATGATGGCGCAGACCGAGGCGATGGGAACCATCGAGCGGGCGATCATCTGCAACGACAACGTCACCGCCGCCGACCCGTCCCGCATTCCCCGCACGTACCTCGACCAGTTCACCGGCGGCGACATCTTCCGCCTCAACGCCGATGCGCTGTCGTCGGGGCAGCTATGCCTCGGCTGGCCGGGGCAGGGCGCTGCCGTGGAACTCAGCGGCGACGCCCTCGAGTCGAAGCCGCTGCTGCTCCACTACGACCGCGATGCGGCGGTGACCGGCACGGGCGGCCGCGCGATGCAGGCGGTCATGGGCGGCGAGCTCATCGAGCTGCCGGGCCACGGCCACGGCGTGCTCGTCGCCCACAACGACGCCGACGAGATCGCCAACGTCGTCGCCGCCCACTACTTGGGCTGACCGGTCATGCCGGGCTGACCGGTCCGAGATTGGGCCGGCTACTTGCCCTTCGCCTCGTGGCCTTTCTGCCACTCGCGCACGTCGTCGGAGTTCCGCGGGTTCAGCCCGTGGAGCTTCGCCGCCGGCACCGGCGCTTTGCCACGGCCCGCATAGCTGGCGAACGTGCCGCGCGCGGTACCGGTGAACTCCGCGCATTCGGCGACGGTCCACAGCTCGACGCCGGTGTCCTTGTCGATGATGCGAGGATTCATGCCGCCGGGACTAGTTGTGCGTGACGACGGCAAAAGACCCGACATGACAGTGCCACCGACTTGTTACCGACGCTGTATGAAACCGTGACGCGCGCACGCGGTCGTGACATGCCTGTGACGGATTTCGGGACGGATCCCGTCAAAAAGAAGAACACCCTCCGACGCTGGCCGGAGGGTGCTTTCACATGGAGGGGATGACGGGAATCGAACCCGCGTCTTCAGCTTGGAAGGCTGAGGTATTAGCCACTATACGACATCCCCATAGACAGAAATCCGGTTTAGATGCGCACTCGCCTCAACCAGACCGTGTCTTGGTACAAGGCATATTAACTCGTTAAAGCGCACATACAAAAATCGATGCCAGGTTTTTCTCGAAGGATTTAAAGAAAAGTGGCTGTGGCCGGGAAAAACAGAAAATGAAACTAAAGCAATATGGGGTATATGAAACAGGCGTATAGCCGTTGATTACACTGTCACACGACTCAACAAAGGGGCAGTCGTTTTAGGCGGCTTCTTTGGAGGGTCGGCCGACGAATGGAGTGTTTGCAGTAAACGAGGCCGCCAAAAGCAGTGCCGAGGTGATGCAAACGCCCTGTGATATGCATGGATTTCATGAAACCAGTAGTAGTTGGCAGGTTGGCTCTCGATGGCGTCGTAAAGCGTTTTCAGACAGAGTAATGGCCTGGTTGAACGCGTGGTTTTGTGATTTCATTAATCGTCAGGTAAATCTATACGGGTCCGTTGTGGAAACGCGATTTCGCGCCTATGAGGGCCCCGGTGCAGATGCTCCAAAGGGGTTTCTGCTAGGTTTCGAATGGCGCATACGGGGTATGGCGCAGCTTGGTAGCGCGTCCGCTTTGGGAGCGGAAGGCCGTGGGTTCAAATCCCGCTACCCCGACCAGTATCACGGGCACTCCCGTGGTCTATGAATTAATCATCGAGTTGCAGGAGAGTGCACCAGTGAAGTCTTCCGTTGAGAAGCTCAATGAGACCCGAGTGAAGATTACCGTCGAGGTCCCGTTTGACGAGCTGAAGCCAGAGTTCGACAACGCCTACAAGGCACTGGCTCAGCAGGTCCAGATTCCGGGCTTCCGTAAGGGCAAGGCACCGGCAAAGCTGATTGAGGCCCGCTTCGGCCGCGGCCCGATCCTGGAGCAGGTGCTCAACGACATGGTCCCGTCCCGCTACGACGAGGTCGTTCGCGAGGAGGACCTGAAGGTTATCGGTCAGCCTGAGGTCGACATCACCAAGCTGGAAGACGGCGAGCTCGTTGAGTTCACCGCTGAGGTCGACGTCCGTCCGGAGATTGAGCTGCCGAAGTTCGAGGACATCGCAGTTGAGGTTGACCCGCTGGTCGCCGACGACGAAGCTGTTGAGGCTGAGCTGCAGAACCTGCTCGCTCGTTTCGGCACCCTGACCGGCGTCGAGCGTGCAGTTGAGAAGGACGACTTCGTCTCCATCGACCTGTCCGCCACCATCGACGGCGAAGAGCTGGAAGAGGCCTCCACCGAGGGCCTGTCCTACCAGGTTGGCTCCGATGACCTGATTGACGGCCTGGATGACGCTGTTGTCGGCCTGTCCCAGGGCGAGTCCAAGGAGTTCACCACCAAGCTGGTTGCTGGCGAGCACGAGGGCGAGGACGCTCAGGTCACCGTTACCGTTCAGTCCGTCAAGGTCCGCGAGCTGCCGGAAGCTGACGACGACTTCGCTCAGATGGCTTCCGAGTTCGACACCATCGACGAGCTGAAGGAAGATCTGGCTCGCCAGGTTGAGAACACCAAGAAGGGTGAGCAGGCTCAGCAGGTTCGCGACAAGGTTCTGGCTGCCGCTATGGAGCAGACCACCATCGCTCTGCCGGAGGGTGTTGTCAAGGAGCAGGTCGAGGGCCAGCTGCAGCAGCTACTGGGTCAGTTCGGCGGCGACGAGAAGGTTCTGAACTCCATGCTGGAGGCACAGGGCACCACCCGTGAGCAGTTCGACGAGGACTCCAAGAAGTCCGCTGAGGAAGCTGTCCGCACCCAGCTGTTCCTGGACGCACTGGCTGAAGAGATCCAGCCGGATGTTTCCCAGCAGGAACTCACCGACCACATCCTGTTCACTGCTCAGTCTTACGGCATGGACCCGAACCAGTTCATCCAGCAGATTCAGCAGTCCGGCCAGCTCGGCAACCTGTTCGCAGACGTTCGCCGCGGCAAGGCTCTGGCTACCTCGATCCTGAAGGCTTCCGCCAAGGACACCGAGGGCAACGAAATCGACCTGAACGAGTACTTCGGTGAGGTCGAGCCGGAGGCTGAGAAGGCTGAGTCCGACAAGGCTGAGGACACCTCCGCTGAGTAAGCCCCGCAATTAGCGCGGCGCGTTCGACATGACGCAACGCTTATAGCGAACAAGGGCCGTTCCCGAAACAAAGGGGCGGCCCTTTTCGTTACCCTCTAATGAACGACAAAACTCGCACACGTACGAAAAAGGAGTACACAGATGAGCGATAACGCCCAGATGTCGACGAACACGGTTTTCGACAAGCTGCTCAAGGAGCGCATTATTTGGCTGGGTGAGCAGGTCGACGATGAGATTGCCAACAAGCTCTGCGGTCAGATGCTGCTCCTGGCAGCCGAGGACCCGGAGGCGGATATCTCGCTGTACATCAACTCCCCGGGCGGCTCCGTCACCGCTGGCATGGCCATTTACGACACCATGCAGTTCGTTCCGTGCGACGTGGCTACCTACGGCATGGGCTTGGCAGCTTCCATGGGCCAGTTCCTGCTCGCCGCAGGTGCTAAGGGCAAGCGTTACGCGCTGCCGCACGCCCGCATTATGATGCACCAGCCATCTGCAGGTATCGGCGGAACCGCATCCGACATCACCATTCAGGCTGAGCAGTTCGCTGCCACCAAGAAGGAGATGGCTCGCCTGATTGCGCAGCACACCGGTCAGCCGGTCGAGCGCATTGAGGAAGACTCGGACCGCGACCGCTGGTTCACCGCGGCTGAGGCTAAGGAATACGGCCTGGTTGACCACGTCGTAACCGCCCTCAAGGACACTGCACGCTAAAAGCGGACAGTAGCGAATAATTAGAGGCGATTTAATCAACATGGAGATGAACAATATGCAGATGCCGCAGTCGCGCTACGTGCTTCCTTCTTTCGTGGAGCACTCCAGCTTTGGTGCTAAGGAATCCAACCCATACAACAAGCTCTTCGAAGAGCGCATTATCTTCCTCGGCTCCCAGGTCGACGACACCGCCGCTAACGACATCATGGCGCAGCTGCTGGTGCTCGAGGGGCTGGACCCGGATCGTGACATCACGATGTACATCAACTCCCCAGGTGGCTCCTTCACGTCGCTGATGGCCATCTACGACACGATGCAGTACGTGCGTCCCGACGTGCAGACGGTGTGCCTGGGCCAGGCTGCTTCCGCGGCAGCCGTCCTGCTCGCTGCGGGTGCACCGGGTAAGCGTGCAGCTCTGCCGAATGCGCGCGTGCTCATTCACCAGCCGGCCACCCAGGGTATCCAGGGCCAGGTTTCCGACCTGGAGATTCAGGCGAACGAGATCGAGCGCATGCGCAAGCTGATGGAGGAGACTCTGGCTCGCCACTCCGGTCGCACTGCAGAGCAGATCCGCAAGGACACCGATCGTGACAAGATCCTGACCGCCGAAGAGGCCGTCGAGTACGGCATCATCGACCAGGTCTTCGAGTACCGCAAGCACAACGCTTAAAAGGGGACATGGTCTCTCTGGAGTGCTGTGCACTGGCCGTCGTAAAGCGCCGAGCGAGATTGCGTGAAATTCGCCTCGCCCTGGCGTGGAAGCCGGTAATTGCGCACTCTCACGGTAGGCTGGTCTGAAGCAATTATTGGCAACGAAGCGGAAAGGCGGCGGCGGGAGCCTCATGGCGCGTATGCAAGAAAGTGCGGATTTGCTGAAGTGCTCTTTCTGTGGAAAGAGTCAGAAGCAGGTCAAGAAGCTGATTGCCGGACCTGGTGTGTACATCTGTAATGAGTGCATCGAGCTCTGCAACGAGATCATCGAAGAGGAGCTCAACACCGGCGGCGAGGCAACTGGCAACGACGACCGCCTGCCGCGGCCGATGGAAATTCGAGACTTCCTCGATGAGTACGTCATCGGCCAGGACATGGCTAAGCGCACGCTGGCCGTCGCGGTCTACAACCACTACAAGCGCCTTCGTGCTGCGGAGACCAAGTCGGACAACGACGTCGAGCTGCAGAAGTCGAACATCCTCTTGCTGGGGCCGACTGGCTGCGGCAAGACTTACCTCGCGCAGACACTGGCTCGCAAGCTGGATGTGCCGTTCGCGATCGCTGACGCCACCAGCCTGACCGAGGCCGGCTATGTCGGTGAGGACGTGGAGAACATCCTGCTGAAGCTGCTGCAGGCTACTGATTTCGACGTCGAGAAGGCACAGCGCGGCATCATTTACGTCGATGAAATTGACAAGATTTCGCGCAAGTCCGAGAACACCTCCATCACCCGCGATGTCTCCGGTGAAGGTGTGCAGCAGGCGCTGCTGAAGATTCTCGAGGGAACCGTAGCCGCCGTGCCCCCGCAGGGTGGGCGCAAGCTGCCGAACCAGGAGTTCATTCAGTTCGACACCTCCAACGTCCTGTTCATCGTCGCGGGTGCGTTTGCCGGTCTGGAAAAGGTCGTTCAGGAGCGCGTCGGCAAGAAGGGCCTGGGCTTCGGCGCAGATGTCACCTCGGCTAACGACGAGGACATGAAGGATCCATTCCGCGACGTGCTGCCGGAGGACCTCGTTCGATTCGGCCTGATTCCTGAGTTCATTGGCCGCCTGCCCGTTATCGCATCGGTCACCAACCTCGATGAGGACGCGCTGGTTCGTGTGCTCACCGAGCCGAAGAACTCTCTGGTCCGCCAGTACCAGCACCTGTTCGACATGGACGGTGTGCGTCTCACCATCGACGATGAGGCACTGCGCGCCATTGCTGCCAAGGCGATTAGCCGCAATACCGGCGCCCGTGGTCTGCGCGGCATCATGGAAGAAATCTTGGTTCCCGTAATGTTCGAGGTACCAGAGCGTGACGACGTTGCGGAGGTCATTGTCCACAAGGAATGCATCACGGACGGTGCAGCGCCGGAACTCGTTGAACGCAGCGAGGATAAGAAGACTGCGTAAAGGTAGCTAAAACCCGGTTAGAGTAGCCGCTCTAACCGGGTTTTTGATGTCTGTATGGAGCCCTAGTCGTCCATGCCGTAGATGTCGCGGTAATCCGGGGCATCGTCAGTGGTCAAGTCCTGAGTCTCTGGGTTGGGCTGATCGCCGTAGACCTCTGCGCCAAGCGCGGACGAGTTCGCGCCATGGGAGGCCAGCAGGGAAGTGTACGAGCTGCCCGGTTCGTTGCGAGGCGAGGCCGTCAACAAGCTGGTCACAGTGTCCTGAGCAAACTCACGCAGCTTGTCCGACAGCACCGTCGATTGCATTTCAATGCCGTAGAGGTTTTCAAAAGTCCGCTGGTGAAGGGTGGGGAAGGTAGCCAGCGAAAGCACGAGAATATAAAGATCAAGTGCGGAAATATCAGTGCGGAATGCACCGTAATCGCGGCCGAGCAACAAGATGCGGTCAAACTCCAACACAATAGGGCTCTGACCACCAAGCCCAGTCATGCCTTCTAGCGGCAGGACCGGGTGTAGGTTTTCCTGGATGATGAACCGCACGGCGAGCGGGTTCGCCGAGAAGTAGTCGTAGATAACGCCGACCACATGCTGCAAGGCTTCCACCGGCACATTGGAGTGCGGTCGCAGGTCGTCGTCGTCAGGCCTTACGGTCTCCAGCACATGTGCCCACGTCGCCCTGTAGAGTCCCAACTTGTCACCACAGTGGTAGTGAAGCATGCGCTTGGAGACACCAGAGGCGGCAGCAATGGCATCCAAACGGGCATCTGCATACCCCTTTGCGGTGAATTCTTGAAGTGCTGCCACCAAGACTGCATGGGGGATTGCATCAGAGGAGCCTGGAGACTTCATGAAAATCCTTTGCTTGGACTAGAGGGCGACTACGGGGTTTTGGCTATCTAACGGGGGTGAAATTGCTCGGTCGCGGACTTCTTTCTAGTGAAATGAGTACATGACCGTAAGTCATGCCTAATGCTATCCGTTTTTCAGAATTGGCCTGAGCCCGTCGCCCCCGTCTGCGCCAATTCTGTAGTCGCATTAGAGTGGGCAGCGAATTGATTCTCTCTCGAGAAAGGCCTGAAGTGAACAAGACTCCCGTAAAGGTTGCAGTTACCGGCGCCGCCGGACAGATCGCTTACTCCCTGCTCTTCCGCATTGCCAGCGGTTCGGTTTTCGGCCCTGAGACCCCGGTTGAGTTGAACCTGCTGGAGATCACTCCGGCGCTGCACGCCACCGAAGGCGTCGCCATGGAGCTGTTTGACTCCGCCTTCCCGCTTCTGACTGGCATCAACATCACCGATGATCCGGCAAAGGCATTCGACGGTGCTAACGCCGCCTTCCTGGTCGGTGCAAAGCCGCGCGGCAAGGGCGAGGAGCGCTCCGCACTGCTGGGCGCCAACGGCAAGATCTTCGGCCCGCAGGGTGCCGCACTGAACGATCATGCAGCAGACGACATCAAGGTTCTGGTTGTCGGCAACCCGGCCAACACCAACACCATGATTGCCGCATCCCACGCTAAGGACATCCCGGCAGAGCGCTTCACCGCCATGATGCGCCTGGACCACAACCGCTCCCTGTCTCAGCTGTCGGAAAAGATTGGTGTTCCGACCACTGAGATCAAGAACATGATTGTCTGGGGTAACCACTCCGCAGACCAGTTCCCGGACATCACCTACGCCACCATTGCAGGCGAGAAGGTCTCCGACAAGGTGGACGCTGCATGGGTCGAGCAGGACTTCATTCCGCGTGTCGCCAAGCGTGGCGCAGAAATCATCGAGGTCCGTGGTTCCTCCTCCGCAGCTTCCGCTGCCGCTGCCGCAGTTGACCACATGCGTGACTGGGTCACGGGTACCCCAGAGGGCGAGTGGGTCTCTGTCGCCCTTCCGTCCGATGGCTCCTACGGCATCGACGAGGGCCTGGTCGCTGGTGTTCCGTGCTACGCCAAGGACGGCGAGTGGGTTCGCGTTGAGGGCCTGGATCTCTCCGAGGTTCAGCGCGCTGGCATCGAGCGCAACGTCAAGGCACTGCGCGAAGAGCGCGAGGCTGTTAAGGACCTGCTGGTCTAAGAGTTGTTCAACGGCCGTTTAGAGGCGCTCTCTTGTGATGATTTCACAAGAGAGCGCTTTTATTTTGCGCGGTAATCGCGGTTTGGCTCGGAGCGGGAGAAAGGCTTGAATTAGGCGGTGTATAAGTCGCCGATGGCAGATATGGGTGGGGTGCAAGGGCCGTCGTAAAGCCCCTGGAAAACCAAATCCGGGCAAGGCGCTAAGATGTGACGCGTGACTGAGAACAACGTGGACCTAAACAGAGCAGATAAGTTGCCCAAGTCGTGGAACCCGGCTGACGTGGAGTCGGACCTGTACCAGGGCTGGGTAGACGCCGGTTATTTCAAGGCTGATCCGTCTAGCTCCAAGCCGGCTTACTCTATTGTGCTGCCCCCGCCGAATGTGACGGGTCAGCTGCACATGGGCCACGCACTGGACCACACTTTGATGGATGCGCTGGTGCGACGTAAGCGCATGCAGGGCTACGAGGTGCTGTGGCTGCCGGGTATGGACCACGCGGGTATCGCAACGCAGACCAAGGTCGAGGCGATGCTGAAGGAGTCCGAAGGTAAGGACCGCTTCGATTATGGCCGCGAGGAATTCGTGGAGAAGGTCTGGGAGTGGAAGCATGATTACGGCGGACGTATCGGCAACCAGATGCGCCAGATTGGTGACTCCCTGGATTGGTCTCGTGAGCGCTTCACTCTGGACGAGGGGCTGTCCCGTGCGGTTCAGACGATTTTTAAGGAACTGTTTGACCGCGGCCTGATTTACCGCGCCAAGCGCATGGTCAACTGGTCGCCAGTGCTGCAGACTGCAATCTCGGATATTGAGGTCAAGTACGAGGACGCTGAAGGCGAGCTCGTGTCCTTCCGCTACGGCGATGGGGAAGACTCCATTGTTGTGGCGACGACTCGTGTGGAGACGATGCTGGGTGACGTGGCAATTGCCGTGCACCCGGAGGATGAGCGCTACACGCACCTGGTGGGCAAGGTTCTGGACCACCCGTTCCGCGAGGACCTGAAGATTCAGGTCATCGCCGATGACTACGTGGATCGCGAGTTCGGTACCGGCGCGGTGAAGATCACGCCGGCGCACGATCCGAATGACTTCGCCATGGGTCAGCGCCACGACCTGGATATGCCGGAGGTCATCGACACCACTGGCCGTATCTTCAACACTGGCACGCGTTTCGACGGCATGGATCGTGCGGAAGCCCGTACTGCGTTGACGGAGGCGCTGCGTGAGCAGGGACGCATTGTCAAGGAGATTCGCCCGTACGTTCACTCGGTCGGTCACTCGGAGCGCTCGGGTGAGCCGATTGAGCCGCTGCTGAGCCTGCAGTGGTTCGTTAAGGTCGATGAGCTGGCCAAGATGTCTGGCGATGCTGTTCGCGAGGGCGACACGGTTATTCACCCGGCTTCGCAGGAGCCGCGCTGGTTCGACTGGGTCGATGACATGCACGACTGGTGTATCTCCCGCCAGCTGTGGTGGGGTCACCGCATCCCGATCTGGTACGGCCCGAATGGCGAGGTCGTCTGTGTCGGCCCGGATGATGAGGTCCCGACGGGCGAGGGCTGGACGCAGGATCCGGACGTGCTGGATACCTGGTTCTCCTCTGCGCTGTGGCCGTTTTCCACGATGGGCTGGCCGGAAGCCACCCCAGAGCTGGAGAAGTTCTACCCGACATCCGTGCTGGTCACCGGCTACGACATTCTGTTCTTCTGGGTCGCGCGCATGATGATGTTCTCGACCTTTGCTGCCACCCTGCCTGATTCACCGCTGGGTAAGGGCCGCGACGGTCGTCCGCAGGTGCCGTTCAAGGATGTCTTCCTGCACGGTCTGGTCCGCGATGAGCAGGGCCGCAAGATGTCGAAGTCTCTCGGCAACGGCATTGACCCGCTGGACTGGGTGCGTGACTACGGTGCGGACGCACTTCGCTTCACGCTGGCTCGTGGCGCTAACCCGGGCTCTGACCTGCCGGTCGGTAACGACGCCGCACAGAGCTCCCGTAACTTCGCTACCAAGCTGTTCAACGCCACCCGCTTTGCGCTGATGAACGGTGCCCACGTGGGCGAGCTGCCGGACCGTGACCAGCTCACCGACACCGACCGCTGGATTTTGGACCGCCTGGAACAGGTCCGCGCCGAAGTCGACTCTGCGCTGGATAAGTACGAGTTCTCCAAGGCCAACGAGGCCCTCTACCACTTCGCATGGGACGAGGTCTGTGACTGGTACCTGGAGATGACCAAGGTCGACTTCCCACGCCTGAATGACGGCGAGACCATGACCGAGGAGCAGGCCGCCCGCGCCGCCTCCACTCGTCTGGTTCTAGGCCGCGTGCTGGATACGCTGCTGCGTCTGCTGCACCCGTCCATGCCGTTCGTCACGGAGACGCTGTGGAAGGCGCTTACCGACGGCGCGGAGGGCTTCGAGGACTCTCTGGTTATTTCCGCCTGGCCGGATGCAACCATGACCACCGACAGCGCTGCTGTCGACGAGGTTGCCGCACGTCGTATTGCCGATGCCCAGAAGTTGGTTACCGAGCTGCGTCGTTTCCGCAATGACCAGGGTGTGAAGCCGTCGCAGCGCGTGCCGGCACGCATGAACCTGGCGGATGCTGATCTGACTGCTCAGGAAGAGATGATTCGTTCGCTGGCTCGTGCTGAGGCACCGGAGGATGGATTCACCGCTACCGCTTCCATTGAGGTGCGTCTGTCTCAGGCCACGGTCCTGATCGAGCTGGATACCTCCGGCACCGTCGACGTGGCCGCGGAACGCAAGCGCCTGGAAAAGGACCTGGCCAAGGCAGAGAAGGAACTGGCCGGCACCGAGAAGAAGCTCGGCAACGAGGCCTTCTTGTCCAAGGCTCCGGAGCAGGTCGTGGAGAAGATTAAGACTCGCCACCAGTTCGCACTGGAGGAGATTGACCGTATTAAGGCTCGTTTGGAGGGACTTCCGCAGGCATGACCGATCCACGGGATGCTGAACCACGTGATGAGGCCGCAGGCGAGATTCGTTTGAATCTTGGCGGCGGCGACGATTCGGTGACGCAGGAAGAGTCTGCGCTGCGAGAGGAGTCCACTGCAGCGCCTGAGTTCGAATTCGATCCGGCTGACTCCCAGATCGTCGAGGACCTCGAACCTCGCGAAATCGCCGGTGTGATGGCTGATGACCGCATGCCCGATGACATGCGCCTCGGTGAGGTCTCCGTGTCAGAGGAAGGCCTGAGCCTGCCGGTGGATGTGGATCGCCCAGTCAACGAGCCGGCTCCGCTGGAGGCCACCGCAGAGGAACTGCGCGAGCTCGCAGAGGTGGAAGCCGAGCTGGATCAGCGCTGGCCGGAGACCAAAATTGACCCGTCGCTCGAGCGGATCGAGATGCTGATGGACATCCTTGGCCATCCCGAGCGTGCCACTCCGGTCATTCACGTTGCCGGCACGAATGGCAAGACTTCCACTGTGCGCATGATTGAGTCGTTGGTGCGCGCTCTCGGTCGTCGCACCGGCCGCACCACCAGTCCGCATCTGCAGCTGGTTACCGAGCGCATCGCCATCGATGGCCAGCCCATTCATCCACGCGATTACGTGCGCATCTGGCGCGAGATTCAGCCCTACGTGGAAATGGTTGACGCCAAGTCCGCCGAAAAGGGCGGCCCGCAGATGAGCAAGTTCGAGGTCCTCACGGCCATGGCCTACGCCGCTTTTGCCGACGCTCCTGTCGATGTCGCCGTGGTGGAAGTCGGCATGGGTGGCACATGGGATGCGACCAACGTGGTGGAGGCCGACGTGGCAGTCATCTGCCCAATTGGTCTCGATCACACGGAGTACCTCGGAGATACCCTGGCTGAAATCGCTTCTGAGAAGGCCGGCATCATCAAGTCGCGGTGGAATAAGGACGACTTGCTCACGCCACCGGACAATGTCGCCATTGTCGGCGAGCAGGAACCGGAAGCAATGGACGTCGTTTTGCGCCGTGCCGTGGAAATGGACGCCTCCGTCGCCCGCGCCGGAGTTGAGTACGGCGTCGTCAGTCATCAGCTGGCGGTCGGCGGGCAGAACCTGACGCTCAAGGGCCTGGCCGGCGAGTATGACGACATCCATCTGCCGCTGCACGGTCCGCATCAGGCGCGTAACGCAGCCACAGCACTGGCTGCGGTGGAGGCGTTCTTCGGCGCAGGTCCGGGGCGTCCGCTCAACATTGATGCGGTTCGCGAAGGCTTTGCGACGGTCGCATCGCCCGGCCGCCTGGAGCGCGTGCGCTCGACCCCGACGGTGTTCATCGATGCCGCCCACAATCCGCACGGTGCCCGTGCGCTACGCACGGCCCTCTCCGCTGAGTTCGACTTCCGCCGTGTCATCGGTGTGCTGTCGGTGCTGGGGGAGAAGGATGCTCGTGGGCTGCTGGTTGAGCTGGAGCCCTACTTCGAAGAAGTGGTTATCACCCAGAACACCTCGCCGCGTGCGCTGCACTACGACGACCTGGCTGACCTCGCGGAGGAGATTTTCGGCGAGGAGCGCGTGCATCGCGTGCCAACTCTGCCGTCCGCCGTTGAGCTAGCTGTCGCGCTGGCTGAGGAAACCGACACCGGAGACGGTATTGTCTCTGGATCCGGTGTGATCGTCACTGGATCTGTTGTCACTGCGGGCGAAGCCCGGACACTATTTGGAAAGGACCCGCAATGAGCGAATCTCAGGCGAGCCAGCCACAGGGCAATAGCGCGGAGGACTACACCGCTGCCGACCGCGAGGCCCTGCGCGCCTACCGCGAGGGGCGTGACCTGAGTGAGGGCGGCAAGTATGGCCCGCTCGGTGCGGGACACGATCCGGCTAAGGACCCGCTGAAGGGTCTGCGCGGTGTTATGTCCGGAACGCTGATTATGCAGGCTATCTCGGTGCTGCTTGGTCTGACTGTGGTCACGCGCATTCCCGACGGCCAGATCAACCAGACCTTTTCGGTTACGTACATCACCATCCTGGGCCTGGCTCTGATTGCGATGGCCTTCCTGCAGAAGCAGCCCTGGGCACTGAAGGCGAACATTGTGCTGCAGGTCTTTGGTGTGCTGGCTATCTTCACGCATGTGTCCATGGGCGTGGTGGGTATCTTCTTCGCCCTAGTGTGGGCCTACATTCTGCACCTGCGGAAGAACCTCCTCCAGCGTATGGAGCGCGGTCTGTTGACCACCCAGCACTCGTAAGTCTCCCGCGCTCGTAGTCGCGACTTTCACCCCGCTGCACCACCACTCCGGTGCAGCGGGGTTTGTCATAGTATGATGCTCACCATGACTGAACGTACTCTTATTCTGATCAAGCCAGACGGCGTTTTCCGCGGTCTGGTCGGCGAAGTTATCTCCCGCATCGAGCGCAAGGGCCTGAAGCTGGTCGCGCTTGACCTCCGTGTTGCTGACGAGGCAACTGCGAAGGAGCACTACGCAGAGCACGTCGATAAGCCGTTCTTTGGTGAGCTGGTTGATTTCATCACCTCTGCACCGCTGGTCGCTGGTGTTATCGAGGGCCCGAACGCAATCGCTGCTTGGCGTCAGCTCGCTGGCGGCACCAACCCGGTTGAGGCCGCAACCCCAGGCTCCATCCGCGGTGACTTCGCACTCGAGGTTGCTAACAACGTTGTTCACGGTTCCGATTCTCCGGAGTCCGCTGAGCGCGAGATTGGTATTTGGTTCCCAAACCTCTAAACGTTGACGGTTCAGCATTGACCCGTGAGCGTTGAACTGGCGCCGAACTGAGCAAGCAAATTGTTTGCCGGTTCGGCGCTTTTTGCTTGTCGACGACCGTGGGGCGGCCCTTCAGCGGGCTGCACGAGTGAATGCGGGCACGGGCTGCACGTGTGAATGCGGGCACGGGCTGCAAATGTGAAACTGTAGGAGTTTATGACACTTTCCGGCAATTTTTCAGGCCATTTCTGTCATAAACGCAGTCAGTAACTCGGATTGGCCCGCCGCCACCAATGTCGGTGCGCGCCACCTGCTCGATATGTGCGACAATGGACAGCAGCAGTAGTGCCCGGGAGTTCGCTCCGGCGGATGAAATATGCCGCATGTGATCGCTGAATCCCCGAGTCAGCCGGTAGGCCTGCCAATAAGACTTTCATAATTGTTCATCGTTTTCGGCCCTCTATCTGCGCATTTGGCGCAAATGAAGTGGCTGTCGCAACATCGTTGCTCCGCCTGGTTTCCAAGGCCACAACGGATGTAGGCGCACATGGAATGACAAAGAGTGTGCTTCCTGTTGTCGGGTTTTGCGTGGTGGGGTGTCAAGGAGAAACAAATACAGTGGCAAATTTCAGCCAGGATGTTGTCGCTAAGGCACGCGAATTTGATCGTGAGTCAGCGGCTCTGAAAACCCGAGTCCACCACCTGGCCAAGAGCTTGGGGTTGACCTCGAAGGAGACCATCGAAGCACTGGGGCACGCGGGGATCGTCGTAAAGTCCGCTGCGTCCACCATTAATCAAAATCAGCTCGACGCAGTGCTGAATTTCATCGGCGATCATCCAGAGGATGCCTCGCTTGACGACGGGGCTGCTGCGACCAAGCCAACCGGCGAAGAGCCGGCCGCGAAGGAAAAGCAGTCGGCAGGTAAGCCGAACGCGGCGGATGAGAAGTCGGACGAGCAAACCGCAGCTAAGTCCGAGAAGAAGCCAGCTGCTAAGAAGAACAGCAAGAAGTCGGCTGCGAAGAAGGCCACAAAGAAGGCTGCGCCGAAGGCAGAAAAGAAGGCCGACCAGAAGGCAGCTCAGAGCGAAGCTAAGTCGGACGCAGCGCCTGCCGAGGAAGCGACCGAGAAGAAGGACACCAAGAAGGCCTCGGCTAGAAAATCCTCGGCAAAGCAGAGCGCAGAGAAGCAGGCTGAAGAGAAGCAGAGCGCAGAGAAGAAGAGCACGACTAAGAAGCGAGCAACGCGTAAGCGGGCTGTGAAGAAGACCGCTGGCGCTCCGGAAGAAACCGCTGCGAAGGACGAGCAGAAGGACTCGAACTCGGTCGTCGAGGAAGCTGTTGAGGCTGTCGTTCAGTCGTCGTCGAAGAGGGCTGCAGATAAGAATGCTTCCGATAAGAAGGCTGCCGACACCGTAGCCGAGACCGCTGAGAAAACCTCCGCTGAGGAAGCTTCCGCCGAAGCACCTGCTGCAAAGAGCGCTGCAGTGACCACACGTCGTGGTCGCCGAGTTCGCCGTGCGGTCCGCACGACCAGCGCTCCAGCAGCAGAGGAAATTCAGGAAGCGCAAGAGCCGCAGGAAACTCAGGCAACTCAGAGCGAAGCCCTGCAGGACATCGAGCCGCCGGTAGTCCCGGAGCCGCCGGTTGCGGAAGAGCAGACCGCGTTTGCGCCTATCTTCCTGGCGCCGCAGGCTGTCCCGGCTACGGCCAAGAATTCGGCCACCGAGGATGCAGCTTCAGCTGACAACGGGGCCTCCAACCAGGGCACCGATGACAACGCGGGGGAGGGGCAGGACGGCTCGTCGTCAAGCGAAACGGAGCGTCAGCCGCGCCCGCGTCGTCGCCGTCGTGGACGTGGGCGTCGTAATGATGACGCGCAACAGGCGGAGAAGACCACCGAAAACACAGAGCGCGAGGAAGAGGACACCCGCGAAGAGGTCGAGGAACCGCAGGCGATTAAGGGATCGACTCGCCTGGAGGCGCAGCGACGTCGCCGTATCGAGCGTCGTGAGGAATCGCGCAAGCGCCACGTAATCTCGGAGGCGGAATTCCTGGCTCGTCGTGAGTCGGTGGAGCGCACGATGGTGGTGCGTGAGCGCAAGCGCCATGACCACGCGGGCATTGTCACTGAGGTGGGTGTGTTGGAAGACGACCTGTTGGTCGAGCACTTCGTTACCTCTGACACGCAGACCACGCAGATCGGCAATATCTACCTCGGTCGCGTGCAGAACGTCCTGCCCAGCATGGAAGCGGCGTTCATCGATATCGGAACCGACCGCAACGGTGTCATTTACGTAGGTGACCTGAACTGGAAGCTGCTGGGCACGAAGTCGCGTTCGCGCAAGATTGAACATGCGCTGAAGGCCGGCGACCAGATTCTGGTCCAGGTGTCCAAGGACCCGATTGGTCACAAGGGTGCGCGTCTGACCACCCACATTTCGATGGCTGGTCGATTCCTGGTGTACGTGCCGGGCGGCCGTAGCGCGGGTATTTCCCGCAAGCTGCCGGAGCCGGAGCGCAAGCGCCTGAAGTCGATTCTGAGCGAGGTTACGCCGGAGGGCTCGGGCACGATTATCCGTACCGCCGCCGAGGGTGTGTCCAAGGAGGCCATCGAGGCCGACATTAAGCGCTTGGAGACGCAGTGGCAGGAGATCTGGGAAGCCTCCGAGGCGGCGAAGGCGAAGCGTGGAGCAAAGCCGATTGCGCTGTACGAAGAGCCAGACATGCTGGTCAAGGTCGTCCGCGACGTCTTCAACGAGGACTTCTCGCGTCTCGTGGTGGAGGGCGATCGCCCGTGGAACACAGTGACGGACTACATCGGCGACCTGGCGCCGGAGCTGGAGCCGCGACTGCAGCGCTACTTCGCCAAGGAGCACGGCGGCGCCGATGTCTTCGAGCACTTCCGCATCGATGAGCAGCTGGCCAAGGCACTCGACCGCAAGGTCTGGCTGCCTTCGGGCGGCACGCTGGTCATCGACCGCACCGAGGCCATGACGGTCATCGACGTCAACACCGGTAAGTTCACCGGCGCTGGCGGAAACCTGGAAGAGACGGTCACTCGCAACAACCTGGAGGCCGCTGAGGAAATCGTCCGCCAGATGCGTCTGCGCGATCTGGGCGGCATGATTGTCGTCGATTTTATCGACATGGTGCTGCCGGAAAACCAGGATTTGGTGCTGCGCCGTCTGAAGGAGGCTCTCGGCCGCGACCGCTCGCGTCACGAGGTCTCCGAGGTCACCTCGCTCGGCCTCGTCCAGATGACGCGCAAGCGTCTGGGCACAGGCCTGTTGGAGACCTTCTCCACGCCGTGTAGCTGCTGTAATGGCCGCGGTCTGATTATCCACATCGATCCGGTCGAGCAGGACAATCAGAGCCGTGGCCACAAGAATGGCCGTCGCAACGACGAGCAGGGCAAGTCCAAGCGCCGCAACAAGTCGCGCTCGGAGCACAATCCGGCCAACCACCCGGCCGCGCTGGCCATGCACCGCGATCAGGGCGACCAGGCAGGCTCTTCCAAGGCAACGCGTGACGACGACGCGGAGACCAACCAGCGCGACAAAGACGCAGCCGACAAGCGTGTTGCAGCTGCTGTCGAAGCTGTCATCGTCTCTTCTGAGAACGATGAGCCGAAGCCGCCGCGTCGTCGCCGGGTTCGTAAGAGCCAGGGCCGAAACGATGAGCAGCGACAGAACGGCCGTGGCCGTCAGGAGCGCCGCGAGCGTACTGAGCAATCGGAGAACTCCAATGACCTGGCTGCTCTGGCGGCCGCAGCTGTTGCGGAAGCCCGTGAGAAGGACCCAGAGGAACCGTCGGATGACCGTTACATGCCGCAGGAGGGGCAGCGCCGCCGCCGTCGGGCTACGCGTCGCCGGGTAGCGGAGCATGTTGCCGTTGATTCGGCTGCACGCGACGCTGATGACCGCGACGAAGAATATGGTGATCGTCGTAAGCGTTCGGAGCGCCCGACCCGTGCTGAGCGTGCCGAGCGCACCGATAACGGTGGCTCCGGTGGAGGCCGTGGCGAGGCTGAACGCTCCAGCAGCGCTAGTGCTCGACGTCGCCGTCGTCGCGCTGTGCGTCGTACTGCTGTGGATGAAACCACTGCGCCTCAGGCTGAGTCTCAGGCAGCTGCCACCACAGATGTGAGGGAGCCAGCCAAGGATGGCAAGGGCGGCAACGCTAACAAGACCGGTAAGGCTGTGGCCGCGGAGTCCCAGACCTATGAGGAGGCCAAGGAGGCGTTCGAGCGTTCTCCACGCCGTCGTCGTCCGACGCGCGGTAACTCCCGCTCGGATCGCGCACCGCGTCGCGAGGACTTCGAGTCCACTAAGCCAAAGGCGGACTCTGAAGGCAGCAAGGGCGGAGATCGTGCGAAAGACAACCGCGATGACAGCAACCGCAGCACCAACCGCAGTGGCGGTGGACGCCGCTCGGGCAAGTCGCGTGTTGAGGTCGTAGCGGTTCAGGGCTCGGGAGCTCGCCGTAATCGCCGTCGGGCGGTGCGCAGGGTTTCGTCGCAAAGCGATGCCGGAGCGACTGCGCCGAAGCAGCGAAAGGACTCTTCGAACCGGAGCGCTAAGCCGGAGCGGAAGCAGTCTAATCGCAGTGCATCGGCGCCGGAGACGAAACCGGCCAATCGTCGCCGCCGCGTGCGTCGTGCGGTGCGCCGAAGTGGCCAGAACTAGGTAGCGGAAATCTGGAATAAGGCCAGATAGAAGACCATTTTCCGTTCCCTAAAGCAGGGAGTGGAAAGTGGCTTCGGAAACTGCCCGAGATGACCGTGGAAACCAATGGGGGACAGGGTCTTACTCGGGCAGTTTGTAATTTAGGGGGATTTTTCGCTACTCTTGACCAGTCGCTGATTAGTAGGCGTATCTGGTCATGCCCACGGGTGCTTGAGGCGCTGGTGGTAAGGAAACGGCCAGAGCGGGGAAATCTACTCGGATTTGGCTTTCGGGTATGTCCCTGAAGTGTTCTGCACACGCAACTAATCGCAATTCCATTGTCCAGTCAAGGAATTACAAAGATTCCTTGAGTCGAGTTTCTCAGATAAAGGGGTAGCCCTCCTATGTACGCGATCGTCAAGACCGGCGGCAAGCAGTACAAGGTTGCCGAAGGTGACCTCGTCAAGGTCGAGAAGATCGAGGGTGAGCCGGGTTCGTCCGTGGCTCTCACCCCGGTTCTGCTCGTCGATGGCGCAGATGTCATTGCGGATGCCGACAAGCTTGCCAACGTTACCGTTAACGCAGAGATCGTCGAGGCCGCAAAGGGCCCGAAGATCCGCGGCATGCACTACAAGAACAAGACTGGCTACAAGCGCCGCTACGGCCACCGTCAGCCGCTCACTGTTCTGAAGATTACCGGCGTCTCCAAGTAAACCGCCGAAATTCCAATTAGCTTTTCCCTAGGAGAAAATCATGGCTACTAAGAAGGGTGCATCCAGCACCAGCAACGGCCGCGACTCCGAAGCTAAGCGCCTCGGCGTGAAGCGCTTCGGCGGCCAGCAGGTTAAGGCAGGCGAGATTCTCGTTCGTCAGCGCGGTACCTCGTTCCACCCGGGTGAGAACGTTGGCCGTGGCGGCGACGACACTCTCTTCGCTCTGAAGGCAGGCGCAGTCGAGTTCGGTACCCGCCGTAACCGCCGCATTGTCAGCATCGTTGAGAATAACTCCTAAGAACAACCCTCGGTTGTCCACATAGGATTACTGCAACGTTGAATTTGAGGCAGGTTTAACTGCCTTGCAGAAGAGCCGATTCCTTTCCCACTGCGAAAGGTAATCGGCTCTTTTGTTGTTTATGTACTGTTTCGCGCTTTTAGGTTGCGAGGCAGCGTTTTGTTACCGCCTAGACTTCTGCCCGTCGGCTCGCTTAAATTAGGGCATTACTCCAGGCACTAGAAGATGGCTCTCCGCTCGGAAGTGTGTGTGATTTTATGTCTCGTTTTGTAGATCGTGTCGTACTGCATTTGCAGGCCGGCGACGGTGGTCACGGCTGTAACTCGGTGCTGCGTGAAAAGTTCAAGCCACTCGGCGGTCCCGATGGCGGCAACGGCGGCCACGGTGGCGACATTGTGCTGGTCGTCGACCCGCAGATTCACACTCTGATGGACTTCCACTTCCACCCCCATATCAAGGCTGCCAACGGTAAGCCGGGCGCGGGCGATCACCGCAACGGTGCTCGTGGTGAGGACCTGGTTCTCGGAGTGCCGGAGGGCACGGTTGTCATGACCGAGGATGGGGAAGTGCTCGCGGACATGACAGGTAAGGGTGCCCGCTTCATTGCCGCTGAGGGCGGTTACGGTGGCCTGGGCAACGCAGCGCTGGCGAACAAGAACCGCCGTGCGCCGGGCTTCGCTCTCCTCGGTGAGCCGGGTGAGGCCAAGGACCTTGTCTTGGAGCTCAAATCCATGGCAGACGTTGGACTGGTGGGCTTCCCGTCAGCCGGAAAGTCCTCGCTGGTCAGCACCATGAGCGCTGCTAAGCCGAAGATTGGTGACTACCCATTTACCACGCTGCAGCCGAACCTGGGTGTAGTCAACGTTGGCTACGAGTCCTTCACCATCGCAGATGTGCCGGGTCTTATCCCGGGGGCATCTGAAGGCCGAGGTCTTGGGTTGGACTTCCTGCGTCACATTGAGCGCTGCGCTGTGCTGGTTCATGTGGTTGACGCTGCTGCGCTGGAGGGCGACCGCGATCCGGTCTCTGACATCAGGGCGTTGGAGACGGAACTCGCCAACTACCAGTCGGTGCTGAAGGCCGACGTGGGGCTTGGGGACCTCGCAGAGCGTCCGCGCGTCATCGTGCTGAACAAGATTGACCTGCCCGATGCTCGCGAAATGATTGACATGCAGCGCGAGGAGCTGGAGAAGTTCGGCTGGCCGATTTATGAGATCTCTACGGTGACGCACGAGGGGCTCAAGGAGCTGACCTACGGTCTGAAGGATCAGATTGCCGCCTATCGCAAGGCGCATCCGTTGCCAACAGAGCAGGAGCCCCGTGCGGTCATCCGTCCGGAAGGTGTGCGTGGCAAGAAGCGCGAAGGCGCGGACTTCACTATCGAGCGCGATCCGAATACCCCAGATGGGTTCATTGTGCGTGGCCGTAAGCCGGAGCGCTGGATTAACCAGACGGACTTCGAAAACGACGAGGCAGTCGGCTACTTGGCTGACCGCCTGGCCAAGCTTGGTGTCGAAGATGCCCTGGCAAAGGCTGGGGCAACGGTTGGCTGCCCGGTGACGATTTCCTATCTCACCTTCGAGTGGTACCCGCAGCAGGTCGCGGGCACCGATGACTTCGTGCCGAGTGGCCGTGGTACCGACGATCGTCTCTACGTCAACGAGCGCACTAGCGCCGAGCAGCGTAAGCGTGCATCGCAGGCCCGCCGTGGTCTGATTGACGAGTACGATTTCGGAGATGGCGAAGAGGCTATTCGCGACCGGTACTCATAGTCGCGGGCGACAGCGTCGTCGGCAAGCGAAGACTTCAAACTTGCATTTTGCCATTGATTGTTTAAACAATTATATAGTCAGAATTACATTAGACCGTCATGTTTTCCATTAGTGAAATGAGTGAGTCAGTTATCCCTTCCGACACCGTTGCCAACGATGTTGACGTCACTGGAGCAGATGCATTAGATGCCCCGGTAGCTACCGCGCCGAAGTCTGAATCGGACGCGCCGATTTCCCGTGAGGAGGTCGACGAGCTGCTTCACAACAATCCTGAGTCCACCGTCGCTGAGATTGAAAAGGCGACTGAGAATTTATCTCCGGGAACCAAAGGCGGTTTCGATTCCGAGACTCGTGAGGCAATTCGGACCGCGAAGCGTGTCGTGGTGAAGATTGGTTCTTCCTCGTTGACCGGATCTGACGGTCGTACCGATCCCGAACGCATCGACTTCATTGCCGATGCCCTGGAAAAGCGTATGGGCTTTAGCGATGTCATTGTCGTGTCCTCCGGCGCGGTGGCATCCGGAATGGGGCCGCTGGGGCTGACTTCGCGTCCCACTGATTTGGCGACCAAGCAGGCGGCTGCAGCGGTGGGGCAGGTGCGCCTGGCACAGGAGTGGGGACGCTCCTTCCTGCGCTATGGCCGCACTTCTGCGCAGGTGCTTTTGACCTCGGACGATGCAGGTGTGCGTTCGCGTGCCCGCAACGCTCAGCGCACTATCGACCGCCTGCGCCAGCTGGGTGCAGTGCCAATTGTCAACGAAAATGACACGGTCGCGACCTCGGAGTTCCGCTTCGGCGACAACGACCGCCTGGCCGCCCTGGTCAGTCACCTGGCGTACTGCGATGCACTGATTCTGCTTTCCGACGTCGACGGCCTCTACGACCGTAACCCGGCCGATCCAGGTGCAACCTTTGTGCCAGAGGTGCGCAGCGGTAACGACTTGCGTGGTGTTATCGCCGGTGACGGTGGGGCACTGGGCACCGGTGGAATGGCCTCGAAGGTGTCTGCCGCACGCCTGGCTTCGCGTGCTGGGGTGCCGGTGCTGCTGACTTCGGCGTCCAACATTGAGCGAGCACTTGACCAGGCAGACGTGGGAACCGCTTTCGCCGCGAAGGACAACCGCTTGAGCGCCTGGAAGTTCTGGATGCTCTACGCAGCGGATAGCTCGGGCCTGCTTCGCCTGGATGCCGGCGCGGTCG
Organism: Corynebacterium sp. LK33; assembly: GCF_014334955.1. NCBI lineage: Bacteria > Bacillati > Actinomycetota > Actinomycetes > Mycobacteriales > Corynebacteriaceae > Corynebacterium > Corynebacterium sp. LK33. Next base: position 28,670 of record NZ_PDGU01000025.1, read on the forward strand.
ACGCTGTGACCCGCATGCGCAAGTCGCTGCTCCCGGTCGGTATCACCTCGGTTGACGGTGAGTTCTCCGCTGGTGACATCGTCGACCTGATTGGCCCGAGCGGTGAGGTCATCGGACGCGGCGAGGTCAACTATGACTCTGAAGAACTGCTGGGCATGATCGGCTACCACACCGAGGAATTGCCGAATGACATGCAGAAGCCTGTCGTCCATGCCGACTACCTGTCGGATTTCGCCTCCCGCGCTTAGGAGAGCGTTGCGCTGAGAGCTGCAGCGCTTAAAGACGCGCACCTGGGCGCGCCCGGACAGAGGTGCCTCGGCAAAGACCGGCTGAGTGGGGACTAGCTGAGTGCGGACTGGCTGGGGGAGGAGTGCCTGAGCGCGGACTGCCTGGATGAGGAACTTTCGGGCATAATCCTAAGTGTGTTATCGAAAATTATTGGCGTCATCGGCGAGTTGCTCTTGACCGCTGGAGTGCTGGTGGCGCTCTTCGCCTTTTATCTGCTGTACTGGTCTGGTCTTGAAACCGGGAAAGCTCAGCAGCAGGCTCGTGATGAGCTGCAGCAGGCATGGTCCGCACCGGCATCGGCCCCAGCTCCGGCGCCAGAAGGCACGGAGCCAGCTGTTGAGGGCTCCTGGGTGCCTGGCTCTGCGGTGGCGATGATTTCCGCTCCAAAGGCCGGTTTTAGCGATTTGGTCGTATTCGAAGGTGTCTCTCAGGAAGTTTTGCGCGGTGGCCCCGGCCATTATCCGAGCACAGCCCTTCCGGGGCAGGTGGGCAACAGTTCTTATGCCGCCCATCGTGACGGCCACGGAGCTCCCTTTGACAACATTGACCGCCTGCAGACGTGCGATGACATCACTGTAGAGACGCGTGATGCTATTTACCGCTACAAGGTATTACCGGTCGACGGTATGGCTGGCGCAGGGGAAAGCTTCGACTGCGTGCCAGAAGGAACTAACGTCCCCGAGATTCCCGGCCAGCACATTGTCACTCCAGACCGCGCCGATGTCCTCAATCCGGTCGGTGACGCGACTCTACTTACGCTGACTACCTGCCATCCGCAGTGGGACAACACTCATCGGCTCATTATTCACGCGGTTCTCGCCGGTGTTGAGACCAAGGAGGTCAACTAGATGTACGCAGCTTTTTGGCGATCCCTGCCGGGTCCGTGGTGGGTGAAAGCGATCATCACCATCGTGATTGCCGTCATCGTGTTCCTGCTGTTGATGAATTACATCTTTCCTTGGGTTGCTGAGCTAATTCCCTCAAATGATGTCTCACTCTAGTTATGCTGGTAGGCATGACTGCTCAAACGAACGAAACTGCTAACACCAATCAACAGGGCATTGCCGAGGATTCGGCTCTTAGTCCGGAGCGTGCTGCTGAGCGCGCCGAGGTTTTAGATAAGGCACAGCGTGCCAAGGCTGTCGCGGGAGAGCTGGCTCGCTTTACGTCGGCACGCAAGAACGAGCTCCTGCTGGCCGCAGCAGATGCGCTGGTCGCCCGTACTGAAGAGATTCTGGTAGCCAACGCCAAGGACATCGAGGCCGGTAAGGCCCGTGGTTTTAGTGACTCCCTGCTGGATCGCCTGCGTCTTGACGCCGATCGTGTTGAGGGTATTGCCGGTGGGTTGCGCCAGGTTGCGGCCCTGCCGGATCCGGTAGGCGAGGTGCTGCGGGGCAGCACTCTTCCTAACGGCATTAAGCTTTCCCAGGTCAGCGTTCCGCTGGGCGTGATGGGCATGGTCTACGAGGCTCGCCCGAACGTTACTGTCGATGCCTTTGGTCTGGCGCTGAAGTCGGGCAACGTGGCCTTGCTGCGTGGCTCCAAGTCCGCCGTCCACTCCAACACGCAGCTGGTCGCGGTTTTGCGTGAGGTGCTGGCCAACCACGATGCACCGGAGGACCTTGTTCAGCTGCTGCCGTGTGAGACCCACGATTCCGTGCAAGATCTCATAACTGCCCGCGGCCTGGTTGACGTGGTGATTCCGCGCGGCGGTGCCGGTCTGATTGAGGCCGTCGTGACGAAGGCAACGGTGCCGACCATTGAGACCGGTACCGGTAACTGCCACATCTACATCGATGCTTCCGCCGATATCGACGAAGCGATTGCGCTGATGATTAACGGTAAGACCCGCCGTCCGAGCGTCTGTAACGCCACTGAAACGGTTCTCATTGACTCGGCGCTGTCCGCGCAGGATCAGGTCCGCATTTTGGACGCGCTTGCCGACGCTGGCGTTGCGGTCCACGGCGATGTCGATAATCTGGCGGCCTCTGGGTGGACTGGTGAGGTCATTCCTGCGACGGCGGAAGACTGGTCGGATGAGTACCTCTCGCTAGACATTGCAGCGCGCATCGTCGACGGTGTGGTGGCCGCGACGGATCACATCACTGAGTACTCCTCGGGCCACACGGAAGCTATCTCTGCACGTGACTGGGGCGTGTGCCAGGAGTTCGTCGACCGTGTTGATGCTGCTGCCGTCAGCGTCAATGCCTCCACTGCATTCACCGATGGTGAGCAGTACGGTTTCGGCGCAGAGATTGGTATTTCCACTCAGAAACTGCACGCCCGTGGGCCCATGGGGCTGCCGGAGCTGACCAGCAGCAAGTGGGTTTTGGCTGGTCGTGGACAGACTCGTCCGTAGTGCCCAGGTAAAGTGCCAGTCATGATTAAGCGCAAGAAAAGTGTGCGGTCGCGAGTACACGCCGCGTTGACAGCGAAGTCGGCGGACGCGCCCCGGCAGCGCATTGGCGTAATGGGTGGCACTTTTGATCCCATCCACAATGGTCACCTGGTTGCCGCCAGCGAGGTGGCAGACCGTTTCGACCTTGACTTTGTGCTTTTCGTGCCCACGGGTGAACCGTGGCAAAAGCGTGGCCGGAAGGTCTCTCACAGCGAAGACCGCTACCTGATGACGGTCATTGCCACTGCGTCGAACCCGCAGTTTTCGGTCTCGCGGGTTGATATTGATCGGCCGGGTGCGACCTATACCGTCGATACGCTGCGGGATTTGAAGGTCATCTATCCCAACGCGGATCTGTTCTTCATTACCGGTGCCGATGCGCTGCAGAAGATTATGACGTGGCGGGACTGGGAGGAGATGTTCGACGCAGCAACGTTCGTCGGTGTCACTCGTCCAGGGGTTCACCTGCGGGCAGAGGACCTGGAAGGAATCGACGCTTCACGGTTGCACCTCATCGAGATTCCCGCCATGGCTATTTCTTCTACCGATTGTCGAAAGCGCGCGGAGGCAGGACGCCCTGTTTGGTACTTGGTGCCGGATGGCGTGGTGCAGTACATCGCTAAGCGGGGTCTGTACCAGTCTGCTGAGGGCACGGTTGGTTCTGTGGGCCCCGCATCGGTGAACTCGACCTCCGAGGATGCGGCATCGGTGGATGCGAAGTCCGATACCGCGGACTGAAAGTTAGCAAAATCCCGCTGAGACGGTAAGTTACAAGTACAAACGCTGTTTTTCACGACTTTTAATCACAAGGAGCTGAAGTCTTTCGTGACTGCACAACCACGCGCCATTGAGCTGGCGACCGCCGCGGCGAAGGCCGCCGATAGCAAAAAGGGTGAGGACGTCGTTGTTCTCGATGTCTCTGGCCCGGTGGTGATTACGGACGCATTCGTCCTGGTCAGTGCTGACAATGAGCGTCTGGTTGCCGCAATCGTCGACGAAATTGAGGACGATCTGCGTGACCTCGGCGCAAAGCCGGTTCGCCGCGAAGGTGTCCGTGAGGGACGTTGGGCGCTGCTGGATTACGGCGACATTGTCGTGCATGTCTTCCGCAGTGAAGAACGCGACTTCTACGGCCTGGATCGACTGTGGCGCGATTGCCCGCGCATCGAGGTCGAGGGCATCGAGCAGCCGAGCAACGAGGACGGCGAAGATTCCGCCCGCAATGCTCGTTCCATCGACGAGATTCCGCTGGCTGCCGAAAACCCGGACACGGACGAGTTTTAATTGTGGCGGGCTCACGCGAGGCACATGTTGCCGCTCGACGTCGCCTGATTATGCTGCGGCACGGGCAGACATCGTATAACGCTACCGGCCGCATTCAGGGACAGCTGGACACGCAGCTTTCCGACGTTGGTCGCGAGCAAGCCCGTACTGCGGCGCAGTACCTGGCGGAGGCTGAACCGCGAATCACAAAAATCGTGTCCTCCGACCTGATCCGGGCAGCCGACACCGCCCGTGCGCTAGCTGAGGCCACCGGTGCAGAGTTGAGTTTTGATAAGCGCCTGCGTGAGACCAACCTCGGTGAATGGCAAGAGCGCACCTACGACGAGATTGACTCCGCGTTTCCCGGTATGCGTGACCACTGGCGCCATAATCTCAACTGGGCGCCCAAGGGCGGCGAGACCCGTTTTGAGGTTTCCAACCGAATGCTGGCGGTCATTGCTGAGCTAGCGGCCAACTCCGATTGGGAGTCGGATACCTTTGTGCTCGTGTCCCACGGTGGTGCCATTGCTGCCGCTACCGCAGCCTTGCTGCAGATGCCGCGCGACTACTTCAGCACGTTCAACGGACTGGGCAACACTGCGTGGGTCGAAATGGAGCAGCGCACGCGCGTCAATGGTGAGACCTCCTGGTACCTGAATGCTTTTAACGCGAAGGTCCGTGAGCGGGAGTTGCAGGTTTCTGATTCTTCAGGAGGCCGCCATGCCCGGTGACGGTCGCGTTCGCATTGTTGTCGATGACACCGCGTGCCTGATGCCCGAGGTTGCCCGCAAGCTCGACATCACCGTGGTTCCCATCGGCCATGACATCAATGAAGATGCCGTCACCACGTCGGCAGTCAGTCCGCTGAAGCTGTGCGCCGCATATGCGCGTGCGCTGGAACGCTCCAACAAGGATGGTTCTGACGCTGGCGTTGTCGCCCTGCATCTTGGCAAGGGAATGTCCGCTACCTGGTCTAACGCTGTCACCGCTGCTGGTGCGCTGGACCGTGTGACCGTCATCGATACCGACACCGTCGGAGCTGGAGTCGGTGCCGCTGCCATCGCGGCAGCTAAGGCCGCGCGTGCCGGGGCCAGTCGTGATGAGGTTGCCGATGTAGCTCGTGATGTGCTGCAGCGCTATCGACTCTGGTTGTTCGTACCGAAGCTTGACTCGCTGCGCCGTGGCGGTCGCATCTCTGCAGGCCAAGCAATGCTCTCCACGGCTCTCGCTATCAAACCCATCGTCGGTATTAAAGATGGCTCACTAGCGCTGGTCGCCAAGTGCCGGACAGAGGCGAAAGTCAAGCAGCGCATGGTGGATTTCGCCACGAAGATGGTGCGGTCCGCGTCATCGGCGAACCGTCCGCCTGCGGTATTGCTACATCATTCCGACGCGCTTGACGACGTTCACGAGCTCCAGGCCATGCTCGCCGAAGAGCTACCCGACGATACCCGGTTTAGAATACTGGATTTGCCGGAGTCTCTTACTGCTCATGTCGGGCAGGGAGCCTATGCAGTTGGCATGGTCTCCGGTGGCTCGATTGATTCGAATGCCATGGATTTTGAAACAGAGATGGGCGTGACAGCGCTGCTCCACAGTGTGGAGAAGAGTGACGCGCCTGCTGTTGATGCTGTGGCTGCAGACGCGGTAGACGACGATTCCGGGAACATAGACAATTCCGGTGACTCTGCTGACACGGACGGTTCGGCTGAAAACGCTGGCACCACAGACCCAGGTGAGCCGATCACCGATCAGGCTGCGGTGAAGGTAGTTGAGAATCCGGCTGCCAGTCGCAACCGCAGTAAACGAATCCATCGCACAGTAGTGACTAATGAACAGGGAATTCCGCTTTTCACCACGGCGGTTTCTAAATTGCCAACGTGGAGTGAGAATCGCCAAGCAGCTCTGGATAAAGCTGAGCGTCTAGCGAAGGCTATCTCTGATTTGGCGCTGCGCGATAAGTCCGATCCCGAGGGAGCTGTATTTGGCACCGAAGGGGAGAAATCGCGGGAGTCGTCGTCAAGCGACAAGCGTGATGATGACGGCGACGAGAAGAAGAAGTAGTTGCTGAACTGCGAAGATGATCTGGCCTGTGGATAACCTCCGCAGGTCATTTTTTATCCACAGATGACGTCTCGATGAGTGCTTTCGTCGAGGTGGCATGTGGGGCGGGGCGCTAGTGTGCGCATCGTGACGAATTTGCGGAATCGGCTGGCGGACTATCTGGAACCGATTGATCAAGACAAGCGCATGGCGGTGGACTTTTCCACGCGCCGGGCGGTGGTGACGCCGCGGGTGGCGATGGCTGCGTGCCTTGTGATTGCGGTGTTGGCCTTGGGAGTAATCGCTGCGGTGGTGTGGCCGTCGACGCCGCAGGTGGAGATGCCTGCGGTGCAGGACGCGGCTGTCGCGGGGACGACACCGGAGACGACCGAAACCCCAGCGGAGACGCCAGCCGGTGCGGGAAAGGAGACTAACGCTCAGGCACAGATGGGGCCGTTGATTGTGTCGGTGGTGGGATTGGTTGTGAATCCAGGCGTGGTGGAGGTGCCAGTGGGTGCGCGGGTGGTGGAGGCAATTGAGCGTGCGGGTGGGCTTTTGCCGGAGGCTAATCCTGCCAGCGTGAACCTGGCGGCACCGTTGGTTGATGGTCAACAGATTGTGGTCGGGACAGAGGCGCTGCCAGCAGGAACGGCGGAGGGCGGTTCCGATGTTTCTGGCGGTTCTGGCGGCGGTGCTGCAGGCGGGGCTGGCCCGGGTGACTCTGACGGAAAGATCAACATCAACACCGCCACTGCTACGCAGCTGGAGGAATTGCCCGGGATTGGACCCGCAACAGCGACCAAAATCATTGACTTTCGTGAAAAGAACGGGCCTTTTGCGAGTATCGACGCACTTGAGGAGGTTCCGGGAATCGGCCCGGCGAAGGTAGAGGCTCTGCGCGATGCCGCCACCGTCTGACCTGCGCGCTCGTGCTGGGCTCGATGTGCGGCTAGTGCCAGCAGCGGTGTTGGCGTGGGCGACTGCGGTGGCAGTGATCATGCGCCCAGAATGGGCGATAGTTGTGGCACCGTGCGCGATTGTGACTGCGGTGGTGTTGCCGTGGGCGTGGCAGCGTTGGTCGTGGCGATGGGGCAGAGGTGCGGTGACCTCCGGCTGGCGAGTGATCGCCACTATCGGGGTGCCAGCTGTGGCGGTGGCCAGTGTTGCGGTGGCCACGCGAATCCGCATAGCGCAAGCCCGAGCCCACGGGCTCTATGACGACATTGGTGGGATGGCGAAAGTGCAATTGCGCCTCGTCACCGAGCCGAAAGCTACCGAGTTCGGGGCCAGTGCGAAGGCCCGCATCGAGGGTCTTCCGGGGCAGGTGTCGGTTTTCGGCGACGAGTCACTGTTGGCGGTCACGAGAGACACCGTAGTTGAATCCACAGCCGGTATACGTGTGGCCAGCAAGCCCTGCATTAGTGGTATCCAGCTGAATCTGCGCGGCGATGCTGAGGTCATCGCGCCACCGCAGGGGCTGGCGGCTCAGGTGCGCCAGCAGCTCTTTGACTCGGCGCAGAATCTCCCCGTTGGTCCCGACCGTCTCATTCCCGCCATGGCCATCGGCGACGAGCGCGGCTTTAGCCTCACCGACGGCGACATGATGACTGCTTCTGGGCTTTCGCATCTATCAGCGGTCTCTGGAGCGAACGTTGCGCTTGTTGTCGGGGCTGTTGTAGCCGTGTTTTCGTGGGCTGGACCGCGGGTGCGCGTCGCAGTCGCCGGATTTGCTTTGTATGTCTTTGTAGCAATTGTGGGCACCGAACCGTCGGTGCTACGCGCAGTGGTCACCGGCTGCATTGGGCTGTTGGCGATTCTCGTAGGACGAGCTGGCCAAGCCATCGCGGCGCTATCGGCTGGCATTATCGGGTTGATTCTCCTGGCACCAGACCTATCGGTATCAGTGGGCTTCGCCCTCTCGGTCGCAGCCACCGCCGGGCTAGTCCTTCTTGCCGAGCCCCTTGCCAGACGCCTGTCTGCCACCACCGTTATGGGTACCTGGCCCGCCCCAGTAGTCCGCGCCGTCGCCGTATCGATTGCCGCACACGTGGTCACCATGCCCGTGTTGGCGCTCCTTATCGGCGAAATTAGTCACGTCTCACTGCTCGCCAATCTCCTCGCCGCGCCCGCCGTCGCACCGGTTACTATCGCTGGTTCGCTCGCTGCCGTTGCCGCCGCACTGCATCTCAATTGGCTGGTCAGTGCGCTGCTCTGGTGCGCCGCGCCGTGCGCATGGTGGATTCATCAGGTCGCACGCCTCGCTGCGGGAATCGTCGCGCCCGCCACTGGGACGGTCACGTTGGTCATCTCCTGCACGCTCACGTTCGCATGCTTGACGGCGCTCTGGGCGTGGCCCCGTCTTGCGCTCCGCGCTGGTTGCTTCGCAGTGGTACTTGCCGTCTGTAGTTACGCGGTTATTTGGGTGTTCGGGCTGGACATTGCGCGTGCCCCACAGGGGTGGAAGGTTGCGGCCTGTGCGGAGAAGAACCAGGTTGTTCTCATTCACGCGGAGGCTGTCGGAGAACCCGCCAACCATGTGGCATCGGTTGGTTACCCTGCACCGACCTCGCTCAGCCGGCAGTGCCGAATTGCACTCGGACTCACCGAGGAAGAGGCGGGGTACGTCCAGGTGCTCGATGACACCACCAATAACCCCACGACAGAAACCGTGGCGGTGGAGTCCCCGTCGTACATCGCTGAATCCGTGAGCGGCCAACCGTCCCAATCAGGCCGCTCACCCCAGTGGTTTATCGCTCGCGAGTGTGGTCCGCGCGTGCGAGAAACCGTAATGACACCCGAGCAGATTCCTGTGGTGTGCCCGCAGCGAGATGGGCCGCAAGCCCTGTATTCCAATGGTGAAGTCTGGCGAGGAAGGTGAAATCCGGGCTGTCCCGTAGGCTAGAAACAACAGTCGCAGGAATTAACGCGGAAAAGAGGTCGGGATTGAGCGCCGTCGCACCCGTGAATTTGATTGTGGGCAAAGAGGAGCTGCTGAAAGACCGCGCCCGCCTCGCCATTGTCGCTGCCGTCCGCGCGCAGGCAGCAACGGAGTCCGATCCGGGTGGACGCTCGGTGCCTGTGACCACCATCCGCGCAGGGGACATGACCACTGTCGATGCCGTGGAGCTCTTCAGCCCTTCGTTGTTTGGAGATGACCGGATCGTGGTTGTCACCGACTGCCAAGACGCCGGCAAAGAGCCTGCCAAGCTGTTGATGGATTCGGTTAAGGATCCCGCGCCGGGCATCACGTTGATTCTCCTTCACAGCGGTGAGGGGCGTCAGAAAAAGATGGTCGCTGACCTGCGCAAGTTGGGGGTCCGCTTTTTCGAAGCTCAACCGCTCAAGCGAAACGACTTGCCCGGTTTTGTTGGCGAAGAGTTCGCCTCACACGGGGTTAAGGTGCGTCGCGACGTCATCGATACCGTCCTGGATGCGGTCGGTTCAGACCTCCGCGAGCTGGCCACCGCCATTTCCCAGCTGTGTGCGGATACCGCGGGCAAGGTCACCTCGGAAGCAGTGCGCACCTACTACGGTGCTTCGGCGGAGGTTTCGGGCTTTGAGATTGCCGAGCTCGCACTGCGCGGCCGGGGTGGGGAAGCGTTGGCCAAGATGCGCCGTGCCTTGCAGCTGGGCATGGCACCGGCACTGCTGTCGGCTGCAATCACGGGAATGGTTGGTGATGTAGCTCGGCTCCACGGTGCACGTGGTGTCAATGCGCGTAGAGATGCCCACCGCTATGGCATGCCGCCGTGGAAGTTGGAGAAAACTCAGCGGTTGGCATCTGCCTGGTCAACCCCGGCGGTTGCTCGCGCTGTGGTTGTCGCGGCACAGCTGGATGCAGACACCAAGGGAGCCTCATCGACGCCGGAACTATCGCTGGAACAGTCGGTGCTTCGTATCGCGGAGCTGGCCCATTCGTCCCATAGGCGTTAAAATTTCCGGGCTGCAAATGTGAAACTGTGTGAGTTTATGACACTTTCAAGCCATTTTTCAGGCCATTTTTGTCATAAACGTAGTCAGTAACTCGCATCGCCCCACCGCCGCCAGCCATAAACGCAGCCACTAACTCGCGTTGGGGTTAAATAATAAAAACCGCCTCCCGCCACATCCGAAATGAAATCGGAAAATAGCAGGAAGCGGTTAATTTCACGGCACAAGCGCCACAAGAACGGCACAGCGCCAAAAGGGAATTAGCCCTCCAGCTTGTTGAAAGCCTTAGCCATACCGGACTTCTTGTTAGCCGCAGTGTTGCGGTGGAAGACGCCCTTGGTGACAGCCTTGTCCAGCTTGCGGGAAGCAACGCGCAGCTGAGCCTCAGCAGCAGCCTTGTCGCCAGCCTCAACAGCAGCCTGGAACTTGCGGATCTCAGTGCGGACTGCGGAGCGGATAGCCTGGTTACGCAGGCGAGCCTTCTCGTTGGTCTTGTTGCGCTTGATCTGGGACTTGATGTTTGCCATCGTGAATACCTCTTGTATCCGTAGTAGTTGGAATTGTTACCGCCCGCCACCAAGAAAAGTCCTGATCACAGTGCAAATTTTGGCTCCAACCCCTGCTGGTCAAACTAATTAACCAGCATAATCGAAGCCACGCACTGCGCTTATACGACGATGAAAACGCGAACCCAAGGTCCTGCCCGCGCTCGCCGCAAAGGAACGCAACGGTAAACAACTTGCAGAATTCTAGCAAACAGCGCTGCCTAACTCCAGCTACTGCCTAATTCCAGCCGTAATCCCCGCGAAGTCGGGCGGCGATGAGCTCAAAGCGCCTACGGGGCATCATCGCACCTGCGCGGCGAATACCCGATTCTGGAATGAGCAAGATACGGTCCATGCGAACCCACGATGGCTTGGGGTCTTCATTCCAGAACCCACTACCGATAAACAGCCACTCCGGGTGCTCACTGTGCTCGGTGCGTGTGGAAATCAGCATGCCCAGAAGATACTGGTCGTGGCGACCAACCACGACCACAGCGCGCTCACGCAAAGCGGCATTTTCACCTTCGAGCTGCAGCGGAATCCACACCACTTCGCCGGGGTCGGCCTGGCCATCCATGTCGGGGCTGTAGACGATTGTGCGGGCCAGCTCCGCGGTTGGGCGCGCGATGGTCACCGAATCTCGCAGTCGAAGTAGGGCCTCCTTGGACTCGTCGGAAAGCGAGGTGTCCTGGGCGAGGCCTAGCTGCATGTTGAGCTTTAACAGCGCCTCATCGAGTGTGTCGGGGCCACGGAACCACTCGGTACCGGCGAAAAGACGCGCGCTGATGCGATTACGCAGGCGGCGTGGCCAGCTTTCGCGTTCATTTTGATCGGTGGACGAAGTGGAGCTCATGGAATCTAAGTCTAGAGGTTTAGTGCGGAGGGAATCGATAGGTAAGATTGTGCGTGATTGTATTTAAGCCCGGCTGGTCGGTTTTCGAGGCCGGCGCATATGGGTCGGCCAACGCCGCGCCCCAATGCCCATAACGTCTTTATTTTTCGGAGTAGACCCAACGTGACCAAGAATTTTGCGGAGCAGACTTTTACGGACCCCTCACGGATTCGAAATTTCTGCATTATTGCGCACATTGACCACGGTAAGTCCACCCTGGCGGACCGAATTCTGCAGCTCTCGGGCGTTGTTGAAGCACGCGATATGCGCGATCAGTACCTCGACAACATGGATATTGAGCGCGAGCGCGGCATCACCATTAAGGCTCAGAACGTGCGCCTGCCGTGGGTTCCGCGCACCGGCGAGCACGCGGGCGAAGAGATTGTCCTGCATCTGATTGATACGCCTGGTCACGTTGACTTCACCTACGAAGTCTCGCGTGCGCTAGAGGCGTGTGAAGGCGCGATCCTGCTTGTCGACGCTGCTCAGGGCATCGAAGCGCAGACGCTGGCCAACCTGTACCTGGCCATGGAAAACGACCTGGAGATCATTCCGGTTCTGAACAAGATTGACCTGCCGGCCGCGGATCCGGATAAGTACGCGGAGGAAATCGCGCACATCATCGGCTGTGAGCCGGAGGATGTCATGCGTGTATCGGGCAAGACCGGTGAGGGCGTTGCGGAAATGCTCGACCGAGTCTGTGAGCTCGTCCCGGCACCGGTCGGCGATCCGGAGGCACCTGCTCGTGCGCTGATTTTTGACTCGGTCTACGACACCTACCGTGGTGTGGTCACGTACATCCGTGTTGTTGATGGGCAGCTCAAGCCGCGTGAAGTCATTCAGATGATGTCCACCGGAACTAAGCACGAGCTGTTGGAAATCGGCATCGTCTCGCCGCAGCCGAAGAAGTGTAAGGGCCTCGGCGTCGGCGAGGTCGGTTACCTCATCACCGGTGTGAAGGACGTCCGTCAGTCCAAGGTCGGTGACACCGTCACGCTGAACTCCACGCCGGCGGAGGAGCCGCTGGAAGGCTACGCAGAGCCAAAGCCGATGGTCTACTCCGGTCTGTTCCCAATCTCTCAGCAGGACTATCCTGACCTGCGTGATGCGTTGGAAAAGCTACAGCTTAACGACGCTTCGTTGACATTCGAACCTGAGACTTCGGTGGCCCTCGGATTCGGTTTCCGCGGGGGCTTCTTGGGCTTGCTGCACATGGAGATTACCCGTGCCCGCCTCGAGCGCGAGTTCGACCTGGATTTGATTTCGACGGCTCCGAACGTTGTCTACCGCGTTGTCATTGAGGACGGCACCGAGGTCACTGTTCACAATCCGAGTGACTGGCCGGAGGGCAAGCTCCGCGAAATTTACGAGCCGATGGTCAAGTGCACCATCGTTGTGCCGAGTGAATTCGTTGGCCCCACCATGGAGCTGTGTCAGCAGAAGCGCGGTGAGATGGGCGGTATGGACTACCTGTCGGAAGACCGCGTGGAGCTGCGCTACAAGATGCCACTGGGCGAGATTATCTTCGACTTCTTCGACATGCTGAAGTCCCGTACCAGGGGGTATGCCTCGCTGAACTACGAAGATGCCGGCGAGCAGCTTGCGGATCTGGTCAAGGTGGATATCCTCCTGCAGGGCGAAGCAGTCGATGCTTTCTCCGCTATCGTCCACCGCGACAACGCCCAGTGGTACGGCAACAAGATGACCAAGAAGCTGCGCGAGCTGATTCCTCGCCAGCAGTTCGAGGTCCCGGTTCAGGCTGCAATCGGTTCGAAGATTATCGCCCGCGAAAGCATCCGTGCACTGCGCAAGGACGTCCTTGCTAAGTGTTACGGCGGTGACATTTCCCGTAAGCGCAAGCTGCTGGAGAAGCAGAAGGCCGGTAAGAAGCGCATGAAGAACATCGGTTCGGTCTCGGTGCCACAGGAGGCATTCGTGGCTGCGCTGTCCACTGATGAAGGCGGTAAGTAGAGGGGAAACTGCATGCCACGGAAGCGGAAGAAACTGGTCGAGGACTTCGAAGAGCTGCTCGAAGCCGGTGACATGGATGCGCTGAAGGCCGTCTATGACGCTTGCGCACTCAACGCAGTTTTCGGATACAGCAAGGACACTGCACTAGCGCTCCGTGGCACCCCGCCGGAGCTCATGCGCTGGCTAATCGACCAGGGAATCGACGTCAACACCGAGAACCGCTTCGGTAAAACCGCCCTGGCAGAGCACGCAAGCCGGGGCGATACCGACAAGATGAAAGTCCTGCTCGAATGCGGTGCTGACATCGAAGCTGGCAAACACTGGCCTCTATTCCAGGCAGCGAAGAGCCATCAGCCCAAGGCCATTGCGTTGCTGTTGGAAAATGGCGCTGACCTTCACCGCGAGAACCGCCTCGGTCACGGCCGGACAGCGTTCAAAGAGGCCGTCGCTACCGCCGATATCGATTCCCTCAGTCGAGTCCTAGCGAGTATCGAGGTGCTCCTGGACGCGGGTTCGGAAATCGACGACGAAGCTCGCGAAGAGTTCACTAAGTTCGGTCGCCGCTACAACCGCCTGTCAGACAAGCAGCGCGACAAGTACCAGCCAGTCATGGATCGACTATATGAGCGCATCGGTGCTGACCGCCCGCAGGAAATCACGCCTCACGACGGCCACAGCGACATTATTGTCCCCGCAGACAAGTCGATCAACGGCCAGTTCCGATACCTCTGGAACTACCTGGTGCCGGGTGGTGGCCCAGCCGCGACTGTGCAGGGCGAAGTTATCCGCATCGTGGGCCGGCTCGGGTACGAAGCGCTGGAGATGGGCTACGTCAACTGGGACGAAGACTATGCCAAGATGATCGACTTCTGGCTGGAGACGGTTGGGGCCGCCGAGGATGCCATGGCCGTCGTAAAGCAGCGCAAAGCTGGTGAGGCGGACATTGATGCGCTGACGGAGGCGACAATCGAGTGGGTTACAGAGCACCCGCAGCCGATTGCGTTGGGCGAGGTCCCGTACCGGCGCTAACTCCCAAGAAGCTAACCCCGGTTTGGTGTTAAAAATCTGTTAATGGTTAGCCACTGCATCAATCGGTAGTGTCAGCTGATATCTTTGATGGGTGGAATCCGTATACCTAACAGCAATACTGTTTTCGATTATCGGCGGACTCGGTGCGTCGTTGCTTCGGCTGCCGCCGCTGATTGGTTTCCTTGGGGCCGGTTTTGCCGTTCATGCAATGGGGCTTGAGGAAATCCCGTTCATTGATTCGCTGGCCGAGCTTGGTGTTACCACCTTGCTCTTCACAATCGGTCTGAAGCTAAATCCGAAGGATATCGTGGCGCCACGAGTGGTCTTTTCGGGGCTTGGCCACGCGTTTTTAAACACGGTAGTTTTTGCCGTGCTGTTCGGTGTCGCCAGTTTCTTGCCGCTGCGTGAGCTCACGGGACTGTCGGTGACCGCGCTAATTTACATCGGCATCGCGACTTCATTTTCGTCGACGGTGTTTGTGATGAGCCACTTGGAGGAGCAGAACCGCGGTGCTTCGGCCATCGGACGTATCGCGATTGGTGTACTCATTCTGCAGGACATCATTGCGGTCGGCGTGCTGGTGGCATCGTCGGGTAAGACCCCGGAGCTGTGGGCGCTGGCGCTGCCACTATTGTTCTTCATTCGCCCGCTGGCGGCGCGGCTTCCCAACCGCATGTTCCGCACTGAGCTGCTGGTTCTCACCGGTATTGGTATTGCAGTGGCTTCTTACTCGGCTTTCGAACTGGCAGGGCTCTCTGGCTCGCTGGGGTCCCTGGTCGCCGGTATTCTGCTGTCTTCGCACCCAATTTCTGACCGTCTGTCGGAAGCACTGATTAGTATTCGTGAGCTACTGCTGGTCGCGTTCTTTATCGAGATTGGTCTCGGTGGTCTGCCAAGCGCGGGCGGCTACGTCATCGCTGCGATTATGGTGCTGTTCCTGGTGCTCAAGGCCACTATCTTCATCTGGATTCTCAAGCGCATGGGACTGTCGCTGCGCACGAGTGCGCTGGCGGGGCTGACGTTGAGTAACTACTCGGAGTTCGGCCTAATTGTGATGGCGGCGGCGACGCAACAGGACATTCTGCCGGAAGAATGGACCTCGATTATGGCAGTCGCCGTGGCGGGTAGCTTCATTGCCAGCTCGCTGATGGCCCCGCACGAAGACAAGATTGTCAGCTTCCTGCAGAAGTTCGTCCCAGAAACCCCAGAGGACCGCCTGGTGCCAGAAGAGGCAAAGGTCATTATTGATAGCGCCGATGCTCTCATCATGGGTATGGGGCGAGTCGGCGTTGGTGTCTACGGCAGGTTGGTCAACGAGTACGGCATGAACGTCTTCGGTGTTGATTTCGACGAGGATCGCATCGAAGAGCTGCGCGAGCAGGGCTACCAGGTCATCCCAGGCGATGTGACAGACCCAGAGCTCTGGCACCACATCGAGCTGGAGAAGAAACCAGCGCTGTACGTGTTGGCGCTGTCTGAGCACGCTGAGACCTACGCGATGATTCAGAACATCCGTAAGCAGGACACCGAAGCCGTGGTTGCTACCACCACTAAGGTGCAGAGGTTTAAGGATCAGCTTCTCAACGTTGGTGCCGACATGGCCGTCTACCTCTACGACGGTGCTGGCGAGGAGCTCGCCGACCGTGCAGTGGAGACGCTTAAGCAGCGGTCTTAGTCGCATCCGTTAAATACGGCAAACAACAAGCCAGCCGATTCGTTCGGCGATAAGCTGATTTCATGTCAGTCACCCAAAACCAGATGCCCGCGAGTCCTATTCGATCCAGTCGCAGTGCGATGTTTCGGATGACCGCGGGCCTTGCTGTTGTCATGCTCGGAACTCTCGTCGGCTGCTCATCTTCAGATTCCGAAGATGCCGCCGCATCACAAAGCAACAATGATCAGAGTGAGGTACAGTCGCAATCGACGTCGGCAAGCGAGGGCGATAATCCGAAGATGCCGTCGCCGACGAAGGGGACAAGCGTCGACAGCATCGGATTTGATGAAAGCGCCTACCAGAAAATTGACGTTCAGCGGTTTAGCCAGAACGGAATCAAGGCGTTCTACGTCACGCTAGACGGGAAAAAGAGCGAGTGTTTCTACTCAGACGGCGCGGTGACGTGCATCGGTAAGGCTGATTCGTCGATTCCCGACGTGGAGGTTCCGCCGTTCCCACCACAGTCGCCGGGCGCAATCATGCTGAATACTTCAGGTGCCGCGTACACGCTCGTCGAAGGGGTACCGCCGGCTCAGGAAGAGCTTGACGACGGCCAATGGACGAGCTTCGGCACCGCTGCGTGTGCGAAGACGGATGCGAACAAGCTGGTGTGCCAGTCGGATAACGCGGCCTTTACCATCGAAGGCAAGGACAAGAATATTCGCACCTCCGGCAAGGTTTTCGATTCCGCCGAGGAACTCATGGCCCAGGGGAGTGAGCCGGCGAGGGGCTACAGTCAGGGCACGGATGCACTTGTTCAGGGGCCGATGATGTGCGGTGCCATGGAGGGCCATCGTCTGGCGGAAGTGGTCAAGGGTGAGATGACCTGCGCTGAGGCCATGGATGTGTTGGATCGGTACGACGCAATCAAGGACACTGAGGGCGGTGGCAACACCCTGACCGCTCAAGTAGGGGACTGGACCTGTAGCTCTCCGACGGCGGCGAGGTCTGAGGAGTTGGGAGCGGTAACGGTGTGTGAGGACCCGGAGCATGGCTTGGAAGTCCGTGACCCCGTGATGGGCTAGCAGGGTTACCGCGGCTAACAGCATTTTCAAATAAGCCTAAGCTGGAACTATGACTGATTTATATCTCGTGCGGCACGGTGAAACTGAGTGGTCGCGCACTGGGCAGCACACATCGGTAACTGATCTTCCGCTGACTGACAACGGTCGGGAAGAAGCCAAGGCCCTCAACGGCTGGCTGGATCCGAAGGACTTTGGGCTAGTGCTGGCATCACCCCGTCAGCGCGCCCAGGAGACCGCTCGATTGGCGGGGTTCCACGACTTCGAGGTCGAAGAGGATCTCGCGGAATGGTTCTATGGCGACTACGAGGGGATTACCTCGAAGGAAGTGCAAAAGACCGTTCCCGATTGGCAGATTTGGACTCACGGTGTGCCCAATGGCGAAACCGCGGAGGAAGTCCGTGAGCGAGTTGAGCGAGTGGTGAAAAGGGTGCGTGAATCGGGCGAAGACAAGGCGATTCTGTTCGCCCACGGTCACTCGCTGCGTGCGCTCACCACAGCCTGGTTGGAACTGCCCATTGCACTTGGCCAGTCCTTCCCATTGAATACCGCATCCCTGTCCGTGCTCGGTCGCTACCATGACCGACCTGCGGTTCTGCGCTGGAACCTCTCGCGGGGATTGTAGCGGCGTTGTACAGGTGTCTCGGTGAATTCGCCGATGCCATTCAAGCCGCCAACGCCGTCAAGCTCTGTAAGAGGTGCCTGTGAATCACAATTCCGATGCTTTCGCCCGCGTAGTCGACCGTGCCCGCGGCGTGCTCTATGGCCAGGTCATCGGCGATAACCTCGGCGCGCTAGTGGAGTTTTGTAGTGCCGAGGAGATTGCACAGCGCTACCCACACGGTGTCTGTGAACTTGCCGATGGCGGCACCCACAACATCGCCGCCGGCCAGCCCACTGATGACTCCGAAATGGCGCTGGCGCTGGCACGCTCACTGGTGCGCTGCGAAGGCTACGATGCCGCCGATGTCCGCGAGTCCTATGTGCGCTGGGCAAACTCCGACGCTTTCGACATCGGAGAGGCCACCACGGCGGCGCTGTTACGACACGCACCGAACCCGAACTCCCAGGCCAACGGCGCGCTCATGCGCATCTCACCGCTGGCCGTCGCATACTGGCGCAATCCCGCACGCGCTGGCGAACTCGCACGCAAGGACGCCGCCATCACGCACCCGCACCCAGTGTGCATAGAGGCCAATTCACGTTACGCATCCGCGCTTGCCGACGTCATCAGCGGCGGCCTCCACCAGCCGCGCCGCGGCATTGGCGTGAGTGCGCTGATGGAGTGGCTGGCTTCCCAGCGCGCGCAGTGGGAAACCGAGTGGCAGGCCAGCGGTGCCGTGGTGGATAGCGGGGAGCCGGATTTCTCGGTGCATCAGGGATGGCTGCGCTTTGCGCTGTGGGCACTGCATGAAGAACTGCGCCGGGTAGAAGACAAAACCACGACCTTTGAGGACTCTCTGGTCCGAGTCATTGGCCGTGGCGGCGACACCGACACTAACGCGGCCATTGTTGGTGCTTTTCTCGGTGGCGTCTTTGGGGCCTCCGGCATTCCGCAGCGGTGGCGGGATGTCATTGATTCCTGCTCGCCGAAGCGAAACCGGCCCGCGCAGTATCACCCAAACGATGTTGCGGAGTTGGCGGAGAAACTGGTGGGCATGGAGAGCTAATATTCGGCGACGCACTCACTAATGAGTGGACGTATCGTCAGATTTCTTTCCACTTGACGCCGTTTCTTCTCGTCGTCCACGCCGAGTCTCCTTGGTTTACTTTTTATCCAGTTAACTCTCTTTCCCGAAGATTTTCTTCATTTAGATAGTTGGCGTGGGCATTAGGGGACTCGGTGAGTCCAGCCCTCCGTGCCGTATTTGGCGTCAATAAGATGCTGCGCCGCAGCGAAGTCCTCATCGGAAAGCGATGCCTCGGCGGCACCGTAGCGGTTGATGAATGTCTGCTTCATCGTGTCAATGACTTCCGCGCGGCTGGCACCGGTCTGGCGACGGAGCGGATCGACGCGCTTCTTCGCGCTGCGCAGGCCCTTATCGGCAATCTTGGCCTTGCCAATGCGCAGGACTTCCATCATTTTGTCAGCGTCGATGTCATAACTCATGGTGACGTGGTGAAGCACTGTTGAGCCACGGCGCTTCTGTGCGGCACCACCAATCTTGCCGCCATCGGAGGTGATGTCATTGATGGGGACATACCACGCATTGACCCCGAGCTGCGCAAGTGCAGCGATGACCCAGCGGTCGAGGAATTCATAGGATTCGACGTAGCTAAGACCAGCGACCAGCTTCTCTGGTACATAGATCGAGTAGGTGACGCAGTTGCCGCCCTCCATGAACATCGCGCCACCGCCGGAGAGACGACGCACCACTTGCACATCGTGCTTCTCTACACCCTCGGGCTCGAGTTCGTTGACATAAGACTGATATGAACCGATCACAGTGGCACGATCATCCCAATCCCAGAAACGCAGAGTCGGTCCGCGCTGCCCGGAATTGACTTGATCAAGAAGGACCTCGTCGAGCGCAACATTCATCACCGTCGGCAGGACACCCGGCTGCAAAACCTCCCACTCCAAATCAGTGAAGTCGACGGCCTGTGTCAGTGCACGTCGAACGACTTGCGCAATGATGTGGGTATCAAAACCGTGCAGTCGCACCTCGCGGCCAGACTGATCCTCAAAATCCTTCAGCGCCGCATCGAGGCGAGCCTGCAGGCGCTCTGTATTGTCCTCGGCAGGTGCACCGAGGAGCGCGTCATTAATGATGTCGTAGGCTTCATCGGGTTCGAGGAAAAAGTCGCCCGAAATGCTTATCGACGAAATAGTGTCGCCTGTGGTCTCGCAGTCGGCGACAACCAATTTGCCGCCGGGAACCTTCATCTCTGAGTGGAATTTCTGTGCGGAGGTCATAGGTTTCGATGGTACTCGCGGCGGGCGTTACGATATCCCCCGTGTTTACCTCATCGACTTTGGATCACCGCGCCCGCAAAATTGTCGCGTGGGTAGCGGGCTTGAATCTTCTCGGATTCTTCGTTGAATTAATTGTCGCCTCGATTATTGGCTCCGCAGCCCTGTTTGCTGACGCTGCGGACTTTCTTGAAGATTTCCTCATCAACCTGCTGGTTCTCACCGCATTGGGTTGGTCGCTGGCGAGCCGTCGTAAAGCGAGCTTCGGCCTCGCCGGATTGATCCTGATTCCGGCAATCGCGGCGTTCGGCACTGCCATCTGGAAGATGATCAGCGGTGAGCCGCCAGAGCCGCTAACACTGTCGGTGACGGCGATTATCGCGATGGTTATCAACCTGGTTTGCGCGATTTTGCTGATGAACCTGCGCAAGGCCGACAGTGCGCTTATGCGGGGCGCATGGTTGGCGGCGCGTAACGACGTCCTGGCGAACCTGCTCATTCTCGCCGCCGGAGTGGTCACCATTTTCTGGTTCAGCGCATGGCCGGACATCGTCGTGGGACTTGTCATCGGCGTCATCAACCTGACGGCCGCGAAGGAAGTTTACGAGCAGGCGCGTGCCGAAGACCCCGAGCTAGAGATGGATGATGACGACTAGCGCTGGCTAGTCCGGGGGGAGCGAAGGTTGGGAAGGGGCCGGGGAGGGCCGGGGCCTACTTCCACATATCCTTCTGCCACTGCGGCTTATGAGCGTAGGTGAACTCGTAGTATTCCTTGTTCTTCAGCTCACTGGCTGCAGCTTGGTCAATCACAACCGTGGCTCGCGGGTGCAGCTGCAACACGGAAGCCGGCATGGAAGCGCTCAGTGGGCCCTCGATGGAGGCGGCAATAGCGTGCGCCTTTGCGGTGCCGGTGGCCAGCAGCAGGAGGTGCCCCGCACGTGAAATGGTGCCAAGCCCTTGGGTGACCACGTGGTACGGCACGTCTTCTGCAGAGTCGAAGAACCGGGCGTTATCCAGCACGGTCTGCGGGTGCAGCGTCTTAATGCGAGTCAGAGAGCCAAAAGAGCTGGCGGGCTCGTTAAAACCAACATGCCCATTGGTGCCGATGCCCAGCAACTGAATGTCAATGCCGCCGGCCTCGATAATCTTTCGCTCGTAATCCTCGCAGGCCGCGCCGATATCGTCCGCGAGGCCATCGGGAATATGGACCCTCGCCGGGTCAACATCCACGTGATCGGAAAACTCATTGTGAATCACGTGGTAGTAGCTCTGCTCATGCTCGATCGGCAGGCCCACGTACTCGTCGAGTGCGAAGAAACTGCAGTCTTTGAAGGTGACTTCACCAGCCCGATGGCGACGAATCAGTTCCCGATACGTCGCAAGCGGGGTCGATCCTGTTGCTACACCGAGGTTTCCACCTTTGTTGGCGTAGTGAGCGAGGTAGTCCGAAGCGATGCTCGCGATTTCGGCCTCAGAATCGACGATGATGATTTCCATGGTGGAACACTCCTGAAAACGAGGGCTCGTGGCAGAAATT
The DNA here is from genome assembly GCF_014334955.1 of Corynebacterium sp. LK33. NCBI lineage: Bacteria > Bacillati > Actinomycetota > Actinomycetes > Mycobacteriales > Corynebacteriaceae > Corynebacterium > Corynebacterium sp. LK33. The sequence continues at coordinate 50,216 of NZ_PDGU01000025.1, forward strand.
GCAAAAGGTGCGAGACAGAGTACCAGTGACTCCACAACGCTAAGCGCTATAGCCCTATTCAGATGAGGTTAATCTGCCATGGGGTTAGACCTGTAATTGAGCCCTGTTGTTCCTGCGTAGGCTACTTCACCCAGAAGTTGCCGTTTTCATCCTTGTAGATGATGTCGCCAGCCTGAGCGACCTGGGTGTCGTTAACCTGAAGCTCAACCAAATCCAGCGTTTCGACGATTGGTTCAATGTAGACGCCACCGTTAAACCAAACCTTGAAAGCATCTGCTGAAGTCGAAGAACCGGAGAAACGGTGTTCTTCATACTTGTGCACTGGTGCAAAGGGGCAACCAATAGCCTGTGCGACAGCTGGAGAGGCAGCAACAGCGCCCAGCACAGTAGCGGCACCGATGGCGACAGCGGCGATAGAGCGAGAGAATTTCATGGTTAATTCCTTCCCGAGTCTGGGGTATGACGGAGTTATGGGGATGCCGAAGTGTGCACTGTCGGCTGCTGTTGCTGTGGGCTAGACTGAGCCTTCTTTTTCAATGACAAGCATGCGCGCCTCGCCTTGCGGGTGCGCGACATGTTCGTCGCCGGCTTCTGCGAAACAGATAGTGCCAGGCGTTAATGTGCGTACGCGTTCCTGTCCCGCATCGCGGTAGTGCATATCGACGGCTCCGTCGACAACCACAAAGACCTCTTCGCCATCATTGATGTGCCACTTGTATGGCTGATCGCTCCAGTGGAGCCGGACGCTTGTGGCTCCAGTCATAGTGACCACATCCAGTGCGCCCCACGGGTGATCAGCGGTGAAGTCTGCGGCTTCGATGAATTTCATGAAGCAATTCTATGCCGATTCAGTCCCGGATGGGAAGACCGGGCTGAACGGCTGCTTCCCTGTATTTACCGCCACTCGGCAGTAGCCGGGTCAATGCCTTCCTTACGAGCCTGAGCTTCAATCAGCTCCAGCAGGTAGCCAGCATTGCCGCGGTAGTACCGATCAAACCGGGAATCAGCGACGTACATGCGAGCCAGCAGAATCTGCTTTTCTCGGCCAGCCTCGTAGAAGCGGGTAATAGTGGCTAAGTGACGGTCAACTAGCTCGGCCGCCTCGGTGGAGCCTGGCTCGACGTGGCGCTCGGCGGCGTCGGCAAGCGCATCGGCAAAATCCTTAGCCTCTGCCTCAAGAGCAGCCCAGTCGCTGTCCTTCATCTTTTCCTGAGCCTGCTGAGACTGCTCCCACTCAGTAGTGTCGCCCCAGCGCTCCTCAGCTTCGGCTTCGAGTTTCTGCCAGTCACGGCCCAAAAGCTCTGCCTTCGTCTTTGCTTCCATCGTGTGTCCTTCCTCAATCAGTTTGTCCAAAGACTGCACCATGTGGTGCAGGTCAGCGATCTTTTCGGTGAGAACAGTTCGCTGTGCGAGCAAACGATCTTTTCGACTTCTCGGGGAGGAATCGCCGTGGATGAACTCCTCGATAGTCTTCAACGGCACACCAGCGGCGCGGTAGACCAGAATCTCCAGCGCGGTGTCGATGTCCTCGTCGGTGTAGAGGCGGTAGTCGGACCACGTGCGATACTGCGGGCTGAGTAGTCCGATGGCGTCCCAATGTCGCAGCGTGCGCGTGGTAACGCCCAGGAGTTCGGCCGTTTCACCGATGGTGTACTCGTTGTCGTTGTTGCTCACGGGAATCATCTTTCTGTTTGACGTCGCGTCAAGGTCAAGCCCTGACGCCGAAATCAATTGAGGAAGTTAGCCGCGGCAGCCGCAGGGGCGGGGCTGGTCCACGAACCTTCGAGCCGCTACCGCAAGAGCCGAAGCCTGTTGATTGCCGCCGCAACCTCCTGGAAACGCGGTTCCGCGAGATGACCAGAGTTGGTGGACGCAGCTGTCGCATCGAAGAGCGAATGACAAAAGTTGTCGTATTCGCGCTGGATCAGCTCGGTGAGGTCAGTACGCCCATCGAGCTGCTTGACGACGGCCCCCAGAATTCGGGCAATGGCTTCTGTTTGGGAGGAATCCATCAATTGGCCGACAGCACGCAAGTCAAGATTGTCCTTGCCCACCTGAATCAGCTCGAGACCACGCGCACGCGGTGGCTTAGGTGGTTTCGAGCCTCGGCCACGACCACCGCGACCACCGCGACCACCGCGACCACCGTGTCCACCACGGCCACCGTGACCGCCACGTCCGCGGCTCTCGCCGGCGGGGAAGTCAGCCTGCAGAAAACGCTCACCGATCTGCGCAAAAGCAGGCGAAGGCTCGGCCGGAGTAGCCGATTCGCGGAGCTCACGGGCGCGCTTGGTGACGTCGTAAGGCGTGTACGCATCCATAGCAATCACGGTGTCCGCGACATCGATGAATGCACCAGAACCACCAGCGACGATGACCGTGGAGATTCCGTGGTTTTCCCAGAGCTCGCGGACCCGTGCGACCAGTGGAGTAATCGGCTCCCGGTCATCGGGGATGAGGCGGCGCATGCGCTCATCGCGAATCATGAAGTTGGTCGCGGAAGTGTCCTCATCGATGAGCAGCACTCGCGCACCGGAACCCAGCGCCTCCATCAGACCAGCAGCTTGGGACGTCGACCCCGATGCGTTCGCCGTGGAAAACCGGGTCGTGTCATCACCGGAGGGAAGGCCGTTGATAAACGGCGAGATATCCACACCAGTGATGGCTCGGCCGTCCTCGGCACGCAGCGCAACCGCAGTCTCGTCGGCGACTACAAACTCGCGGCCATCGCCAGCGACATGGTTATAAACACCCGTGACCAGGGAAGACAACAACGTGGACTTGCCGTGATAACCGCCACCAACAATCAACGTCACGCCCCGCGGAATACCCATGCCGTGCACGGTTTTGCCCGACGGCAGCTGAAAACTGTGCTGCAGCGATTCCGGCGAGGTAAACGCAGTCGCGCCGGGCTTCGGAAGCTGGCTATTGCCCGCCTGACGAGGCAACACCGCACTGTCTGCCACAAACCCAATCAGGTCCGCGTCCGCCACTGCACGGCGCAAAAAGAGCTGGTCATACTCCAATTCCGCGGCTGCCTCGAGCGCATCGATGGGTGCGTTCACGATGGCGTCGTCAAGCGCGTCAAACAGATCCTCACAGATCAAGCGCGCCGCCTCACGCCCGAGAATGCGTCGGCCGCGGGCGGGCAGTTGGATTTCTAGGCTGATCTGTAGGGCATCGCCATGCTTATCGACGTCGTGCGCATCCGCACGGAGCTCAGCGACAGCTGCTCGGCGCAAGACCTGCTGACCTGGAGAATCAATGAATAGCCCGCGACCATACTTCTTCAAAGCGCGCACGAGACGGCGGTTCAGCAAATCGAGCTCCGCCGTGCTGAACCTGCCGGGCTGTGACCGGGAGGCGCCGCGATAGTCCAGTACGGACAGCGGAATATGGACGCGTGCCCGTGATGCCGGGGCATAGGGGTCGGATTGGACCTTGTCGATAAACAGCGTCGCGTCCAGATCCGGCAGGTCGTGGGAGCCACGCAAAGATTTGTATGCACCGTAGCTCTTGCCATCGAGGTTGGAGAGACGCCGATAAAGGTCAGCGGGCATATTTCTACTTTCGTTGAAGCTGTTAGATGTTCTTCCCGCGAGTGTAGTGGCTGAGGGGACAAGCGCGATTCGGTCTTTGACTGGCCTGGGCAGACAGCCACGTGCGGTAGCGCCGTTGCTACAGGCAGGTAGCTTAAAAGGTATGACTGATAGCTCGGAAGCTGCCAAACTCGCAGGGGAAAACCCAGAGGCGGTGCAAAAACACGCCAGCGCCAACGCCAAGCGCTACGTTTGGGCGCACGGCCTGCAGAATATTGGCGATCAAATCGTTGCGGCAAAGACGCTGTTGCCATGGCTGCTGCATTCGGCTGGGGCGCCGGGCTTCTTCATCGCCATGCTTGTGCCAGTGCGTGAGTCCGGCTCGATGCTTCCGCAGGCAGCGCTGACACCGTGGGTGAAATCTCGGTCTCGCCGCACCACCGTCTGGATTGCCGGGGCGTTGGGGCAAGCGGTCGCGGCAGCGCTGATTGGTCTGGCGGCGTTGTTCCTGGAAGGCACCGCGCTTGGCATCGCTATCATCGTCGCGCTTGCAGGCTTTGCGACGGCACGAGCGCTGTGCTCGATGGCCTCCAAGGATGTTCAGGGACGCACGATTCCGAAGGGGCAGCGCGGGCAGATCAGCGGCCGAGCTGCGATGTTGGGCGGTGTCGCCGCAATTATTGTTGGTGCGGTGTTGTGGATCATCCGCGATAACGTCACCAAACCGATCGTGGCGGGGCTCATCTTTGCTGCAGCTCTGTCATGGGTGGCAGCGGTTTTGATTTTCCGCGGAATTGTCGAGCCCACCAATGAAGATGACAAGGAAGAGCCGAATAAAACCTGGTGGCAGGACACCTGGCGGCTATTTGCGGAGGATAAGAACTTCCGTGACTTCGTGATTGTCCGTAGCTTGTTGCTGGTCACAGCACTATCTACGTCGTTCATCGTGACCTTGAGTGCGCAGGTGGGTGCTGATCTGGAAGCTTCAGACGGTAGCGGCGGGGGAGTGAACGCAAACGTCGGCATCTTCATGCTCGCTGCGGGTTTCGCTTCTCTGATTGGTGGAAAAGTCGCCGGAATCTGGTCGGATAAATCCTCAAAGAAGGTCCTGACCTACTCTTCGCTCGTCGGCTCGATCGTGCTTTTCCTGCTGGTCGCAAGTGCGCACTGGCTTTCCACCAGCGCCAATGCCTGGATTTTCCCACTCGGTTTCTTCGCAATGTCGGTCGTCCACGCCGGTGTTCGTGTGGCTCGTTCGACCTATGTTGTTGACATGGCAGAAGGCGACAAGCGCACCGAGTACGTCGGAGCGGCCAACACCATCATGGGTGTTGTCCTGCTCATCGTCGGTGCGCTGTCGGGTGTTATCGCTAGCTTCGGCCCTGCGGCGGCTCTAATCTTCCTGGCGCTGATGGGACTGGTTGGTGTCGCTATGTCCAGCAGGCTGAAGGAAGTCTCGGCTCCGCGCAGGGCAGTTCTTTAGTTCGTTAGAACTCTACGACCATCTTGCCGGTGTTGCCTCCGCTAAACAGCTCGAGGAATGCAGCTGGCATGTTCTCGATACCGTGGCGAGTGGTGACATCGTAAGCGACCTTACCGCTGACGACCAGCGGAGCCATTCGCTCCTGGAATTCACCTGCCAGGTGCAGGTACTTGCCCAATACGAAGCCGCGCAACGTAATGCACTTGCCAATGGCCAGAGCTAGGTTGCGTGGTCCGGTCGGAGCTCCGGTGTTGTTGTACTGGGAGATTGCGCCACACATAGCGACACGGCCAAAGGTGCGCATCGCGCCGATGGCTGCCTCCAGGTGGTCTCCACCAACGTTGTCGAAGTAGAAGTCAATGCCCTCCGGAGCTGCCTTTGCTAGCTGCTCTGCAACCGGGCCGTCGTTGTAGTTAAAAGCGGCATCAAAGCCGAGTTCGAGCAGGCGCTTAACCTTCTCGTCCGAGCCGGCGGAGCCAATGACGCGGGATGCGCCCATCTGCTTGGCGAACTGACCAGCAGCCGAGCCGACCGCACCAGCAGCGCCAGAGATAAAGACGACGTCGCCTTCCTTCATCTCTCCGACAGCCGTCAGACCAACGTAAGCAGTAAGACCAGTAAGACCAAGGATGCCCAGGTAGGCAGCAGCCGGTGCAACGTTGAGGTCAACCGGCGTTGCCTCGGAATCGGCGATAACAGCATTGGTCTGCCAGCCGTAAGAGTGGCGGACAGCGTCGCCAACCTGGAACCTATCCGACTTGGACGCAAGGACGGTGCCTACAGCACCGCCAGTCATTGGCTGGTCGAGCTGGAATGGTGGGATGTACGACTTGGTGTCGTTCATGCGGCCGCGCATGTATGGATCGACGGTAGCGACCGAGTTGGCTACCAAAATGTCGCCGTCGTTAAGCTCTGGCAAATCGACGGTCTCGAGGCGGAAATTCTCGTCAGTTGGCAGGCCAGACGGACGAGAAGCTAAAACCCACTGCTGAGTGGTGGTGGTGGGCAGTTCGGACGTGGATGAAGTATTAACGGAAGTCACGATTATTCTCCTGTTGCGTATTCGCGGATTTATTGTCGGTTTAATTGCTGAATCGCAGGTTACGCCTCTTGTACCCAGGAATCGAGGCGCTCAATAAGAACGCCCAGGTCCGCTAGCAAAGGCAAGTCGGGCAGTCGTTCGGCAATCACGTTGCGGACGCTTGTGTACCACCACAGTTGCTGGCTCGGAGTTGACCGAAAGCGTCGCCACAGGGAGTGGCCTTCGCGGTCTAAATCCTCCAGAGTTTGGCTGAGATTGTGGAACTTATCCGCGGCGGCCACGATGATTGACTCCGCGCTGCCACGAGAAAGTTGCTCCAGGTAGGCATCGGCACGCTCCTGCCAGGAGGGCAAGGAAGAATTCTTGGTGACGCCCTCGACGATCGTGGCCACGCGAGGCCCGAACTCATCTTCCATCTCGGCACGTGAGTAGTTTTCCGGCACGTCTTCCAAAATGTCGTGGAAGAGGGCTGCCAACAGCACGTCTTCGTCGTTAGTCACGCTCGCCGCAATCAACATCACTGACATCGGATGGCTGATATAGGGAACGCCAGAGCCCTTTCGGTAGTGCCCATCGTGTGCGCGGGAAGCAGTTGCGATGCCGCGCATGAGCCTGCTGCTGGGGCGTGCTGAAGCAAAGGTGTCAGCGTTTTGCATGGGTATCCCGACCTTTCGTTGATGCTTGAAAAATAGCAGCGTCTAAGCTTGAACATCATGAACGTCGCAGAAGTAGATCCGCTCATCGAGTCGATGTACCGGTGGTCCGATGTCAGTGGTGTCCTGCTCATGGGCATCATCGGTGGCACCATCGCCCGGCAACGAGGCTACGACATCATCGGGTTCTTCTTTATTGCGTTGTTCTCCGCACTGGGTGGCGGCATGATTCGCGATGTTCTGATTAACCAGGGCACCGTCGCCGCAATGAGCCAGCCGGAGTATCTAATTCTGGCGTTTACTGGTGCGCTCATTGCGCGATTTTTCTATTTCAAAGGAAAGACCTGGGAATACGTTCAGGTCCACGGTGACGCTGTGGTCTCGGGACTCTGGGCAGCTACGGGAACGGTCAAAGGCGTCACTTATGGTCTGCCCATTCTGCCGTGCATCATGATGGGCGTTTTCACCGCCACTGGTGGTTCCATGATCCGCGACATTGTGACCGGGCGAGTACCCGCTGTTTTCGGCGGCAACCAGCCCACGGTCATCCCGGCCGTGGCTTGCGCGGTCATTGTCATCGGAGGCCACCATTTGGGGTTTATGGCCGTGTCCATGGTCATTGGTCCTATCGTCAGCATCCTGCTTTCGCTGCTGGGGTACTGGGGTAATTGGCGAGTGTCGGCACACTCGGAGTGGGCGCCACTGAACGACACCGCGGCGCAGATTGCGGTCCTCGCACGTCGAGCAGAGGGCAAGAGTCGCGAGGTTGGTCGACGTTTCGAGCCCGCACGCCTCCGCAGCTGGCGTCACCGTCAGATGGAAAAGGCGCTGCAGCGTCGCATTCAGTCTGAGGTTGATAGGGGAGTGTCTCGTTCCGACGCCGAGGCCAGCGCGGAGGAATTCCTGGAGGAGTTCAATGCGGACTTTCCAGCGGATCTGCACATGCCGACGGCACAGCAGGAGACAGTGCAGGATGACAGCGACGAATCCGATTTCGGTGTGGACCTATCCGGTGATTCCTATGATGACTACGGAGAAGATACGGCACTGCGGCAGCGGGAATACCGGGAGATGTTGGATCAAATTCTTGCTGACGATGAGGCGACCGATTTACTCGTCGCAAAGCTGATGAAGAAATACGAGCAGCGGGATTAGAGGAGCGGTAGAGACATGGCATCGACGAGTACTGCAAGCAGGCATTTTGGGCACATTATTAAGGAACACACCGTTGAGGTGCCCTGGGATCCTTTTACCGAAGCTGCGAATGCCGCGACATTTGAGCTTTTCGCCAGGGAAATCTATGCGCCAGGAAATGAGGATGCGCCGGCAATTGTCTATTTGCAGGGCGGCCCGGGATTTCCGGCACCGCGTCCGGTAGGTGCCAGCGGAGTAATCGGTGAGGCGCTGAAGGAATTCCGCGTCATCCTGCTGGATCAGCGCGGCACTGGGCGCTCGCATCGAATTGATGCGACCAATATTGCAGATGTTCCGGCCGAGCGGCTTGCCCAATTGCGTCAGGAATACATCGTCGAAGACGCGGAAGCATTGCGAAAGCATTTGGGCATTGCCAAATGGTCACTGTATGGCCAGTCCTTTGGCGGGTTTTGTATTACTTCGTATCTCAGTTGGTATCCGGAATCCGTGGAGCACGCCTACCTCACAGGTGGTTTACCTGTTCTGGACCGTGGTGCTGACGACCTTTATCGCACGACATATGCGAAGCTGCGCACCCGACACGAGCGTTTTTATCGCGAGTATCCGTGGGCCGAAAACCGAATTCGAGAAATCTGCGCGCACCTGGAGCAATCTGCAGAAACTCTCCCTACCGGTGAGCGACTGAGTTCTCGCCGATTCCGCACCATCGGAATTGAATTGGGCCGCGGAGATGGATTCCACAATCTGGCGTATTTGTTGGAAGAGCCATTCCACATTCGCAATGGCGAAAAGCAATTGCGCACCGATTTTCTGGCCGATGTAGGATTCCGCGTGAGTTTCGCCGACGGTCCGCTATACGCCGCGATTCACGAATCCATTTATGGTGGTGTCGGCGAGCAGCCCACAACTAATTGGGCAGCGCACCGTATTCGCGAGGAAATTCCAGGTTTTGAAGAAAAGGCCAATCCTGCAGGAGACGAGTCGTTCTACCTCACCGGTGAGCACGTTTTCCCCTGGCAATTCGACGAAGACCCCGCGCTCCTTCCTTTTAAGGAAAAGGCGGAAGCATTGGCGCAGCACACCTGGGAAAGCTCGCCGTATGATTCCGCGCGCTTGCTTGCCGACGCCCCAACCTCGGCAGCCGCGGTTTACCTCGACGATATTTTCGTGCCGTTCGAGTACTCCATGGAGACAGCCAACTGCTACCGCGACCTGCGACCACATGTGACCAATGCGTTCCAGCATGACGGTATTCGCCACGACGGCGCGGCCATCTTCGCGCGGCTCCGCGAGCTCGTCGAGGATCATTAGGCGAGTATCCGAGTGCTGCGGAAGACCTGCGCGGAGAGCTAGAAGGAGCCTAGACCTCGGCGCGCGCAAGTCGAGCAAATGCGCCGTCTGCGTTTAGGAGGTTGTCATACGTGCCGCGTTCGATGAGCTGGCCGTTTTCGATGACCAGGATGTCATCGGCCTCGGCCAGTGTCTGAAGTCGGTGCGCAATAAAGATGCAGGTCGCTCCACATGCGCGGGCATTGTCCACGATACGAGCCTGCGTCAGTGGATCCTGGTGGCTGGTGGCTTCGTCGAAAATAGCAATCTTTCCGGCGAGGTGTGCAGCGAGGTCATTGGGCTTAGTGCCGTCGGCTAGTACCGCGCGTAAGTAGGTGCGGGCCAGCGCCAGACGTTGACGCTGACCACCGCTGAGCCGCTGCGCGCGGCGGCCAATGGGCCTGTCCAGCGGCATCTCAGCAGGGTTGATGGCGGCGAGTTCGAGCGCCCAGTGCATCAGTGATTCGGGAACCTCGCAGCCATCAGGCGCGCCGAGACATAGATTCTCAGCGACGGTGGCCTCCATGAGAAAGGGATTCTGATCTGCGACAACAACAGCTCGGCAGACATTGGTTGAGCCGAGGTCACGGGCATTGTGGCCATTGATGATGACCTCTCCCGCATCCGGATCGACATGCCGTTGGATTAACCGGGAGAGTGTGGACTTTCCCGAGCCGGTTGGTCCGACCACACCGATGAACTGCCCTGTGGCAATGCGCAGACTGATATCGCTCAGCGCGGGGTGATCAGCGCCAGGGTAGCGGTAGCTGACATCGCGCAGTTCGAGGGCAGGGACTGAGCTGGTGGATTCGGACAGGGACGTCTCCGCATCTGGTGTCTTCGGTTCTTCCACAGTCGGCGGCTGCGCGGCCAGCTCCCTGATCCGAGTGACTGCATTGAGTCCTGCTGGCAGAGAAGATGCTAGGCGCTCGATCGAATCCATTGATGAAGCAGTTCCCGCCACCAGGGACGTCGTCACCAAAACAGCAGGGAGCATACGGTAGTCGGCTGAAAGCGCCGGGATACCAGCACAAAAGACGGCAATGCTGCCACCCCAAATCCGAAGTCCCGTTGCACCAGAACGGAGGCCCGCCCGCTTGCCGCCTGTACGCATTTTCTGAGCAAGCTGTTCATCGAGCTCACGCAATCCCCGCAGCCGCTGCTCGGCTGCGCCGTAGATGAGGATTTCCTCCCGAAGTCGTAGCGTATCGGCAATGTACTGCGCAATGTCCGTGCGTGTGGAGTTCGTTGCGGAAGCCTCCGTCGTCGCCTTCTTAGAGCCCGCGAGTGCAATCACAAAGCCAACCGCGAAGGTCAGTGTCAGAGCAATCGCAGGCAGGGCTCCGGCAGTCAATGCCGCTGTCACGACCGCCATCAGCGGAATCAGTACGGCCGTCACCGCGGGCGCAATTGTGTGCGCGAAGAAGACTTCCACACGGTCAACATCACGAATCGCAATCGTGTGGATTCTGGCGGTACCCAGCCCATCGGTTACCGCGGGTGCCTGCGGGATAAGACGCTCGACGATCCACAACCGCAGCTCGCCGAGCAGCCGAAACGCCGCCAGATGCCCGAGGTACTGCTCGACATACCGCAGAATCGCTTTCAACAGCGCCAGGCCTGCAATCACGCCAATGACCGCCCACGTCCACTGCATGCTCAAGCTTTGCGACGAGTCGGTTGCGTCCCACTTCGACAGCGCAATTGTGGCAATTGCCCAGGCGGGCACAGCCAGCATCAATGCACCCAGAATGTGCCCAGCCACGCGTGCGAGGATAGATGCACTGAGCGCTCCGCGAGCCTGTGCGGAAAAGCGCAGCAACCAGATGATGTTGTTCATGTCAGCTCTCCTCGGTCAGCGCTCGTGCGTAATACTCATTGCTTGTGCTCAGTTGGTCGGGTTTGCCCGCAGCCACGATCCGGCCTTCGGCGACGACAATGACCAGATCAACGTCCGATAGCGCTTCCATGCGGTGAGCGACCATGATGCTCGTTCGTCCTTCAGCAAGGCGGGTCAAGGACTCCTTGATGAGACCTTCCGTCCGACGATCGATGTCCGCTGTCGGCTCGTCGAGAAGCACAATCGGAGCGGCGCCGAGCAGACCACGCGCAATGACCAGGCGGCGTCGTTGCCCGCCTGAGAGCCAATTGCCCTGATCCCCGACCTCTGAATCGAGACCACCAGGGCGCTGCTCGATTTCGGTGAGTAAGTGCACGTCGCGAAGTGCTTTTCGCATATCGACGGCCGTTGCGTCCGGGCATGCGATGCGAAGATTGTCCGCGACGGTGGTGCCGAAGATGGCTGGTTGCTGGGAGATGAGCAGCGAGTTGGCGAGCAACTCCGGGGTTGAAAGCGCGTGGCCGTCGAGGCAGACTTCCCCGGAATGCGGCTGCAGACCTGCGAGTACACGCAGGAGTGTGCTCTTTCCGGAACCGCTGGGGCCAACGATGCCGACCCTGCTGCCGGCTGGAATGGTCAGGTTGATATCGGAGAGAATACGCTTTTCGCCGATGTCAACGCTCACATCGCGGAGGGAAATCTCCGGTGCGTGTGGCGCGATGGCCTTGGTGGAATGCGTTGTTGCGGCTGTGGGCGCTTCAGCTCGAGGCTCACCGAATATCTCCACAATTCCATTTCGATGCGTGCGCCCGCCGAGTCCGATGTAGAAAGTGCGGCCGACGCGATTGACAGGTTCGTAGAGCAGAACGGATAGGAAAACGCCTGCGAGAGCTGTACCAACGCTGATCGCATCTGCCTGCAGACGCAGCAAGACAAGACCGATTGCGGTCGTCGACATTGCAATGCCAAAAACCGCGTCGTTGACAATAATCATCAGCTGATTGCGGGCGAGCAGGGCGGTGAGCTCAGCCATCGCAGTGCGAGTTTGGCTGGCAAAACGCGCCATGACCCGGTCAACTGCTCCAAGAACTTTGAATGTGCCCAGCCCTTCGAGCATTTCCAAATACGCATGCGTGGCCTTGGCTTGCTTTCGGCGATACGTCGCATTGGATTTCCGCAGAATCTTTCCAGCACCAATAATGATTAACGGTGTGGAAATGAAAAATAGTGCCAGCCACAAGGCGGTTTTCGTATCCACCCACAAAGCCCAGACCGCCAAAATGATCAGTGGAGCACTAAACGAGGCCAACGTGGGAGCGAGAAATGTCGCTCGGTAATTCGCGGTCTGTTCGACGCTTGTGGTCGCGGCATCGAAGAGTAGGCCCTCGCCAGTGTTGGATGAGCTTCGGTGTGCGTGACCAGCTTTCCCGCCACGGTGCCCTCTGCCATGCGCGTGTTTCGGGGCTGGTTCAGGAGCAGAAAACTCCGGCTTCAGTACACTGCCAACCACGTGTGAGCGCCACAGCTTTTCCTGCTCGCCAGCAAGCCGTGGTGGCAATGCCTCGGTGACGAAAGCACAGAGGCTTCCCAGAATGACCGCCACAATGGCAGCGACCAGGGATTCATGAAGTCCCCACTGCCCAAACCAGTCGCCGCCACTGGTGTCTGCGACACCGCCGTACAAATTGCTGAGAGCATCGAGCGCGTGTCCAAGAGACACGGCACTGAGAGCGAAGAAAAAGCTGCGCCCCCAGCTGGATAACAAAACCCAGTGCATTCGGCGGGGTGGGGAAGTCAGTGCTTCATGAATCCACATAGCGACGTGAAAACCTATTTTCTATTTAGCCAGCGCGTCAGCGATCTCACGCAGTCCATCGGGCATGTGCATTCCGGCGGTGCCAGAGGTCGTCTTCGCATCAATCATTTGCACTCGATCATTCTTGACCGCAGTGACGTCGGCAAGCGCCGGATTATCCAGCAACTCCTGGAATGGAGCCTTACCCTGGCCGTGGAAATCCTGAATCAAAATGACATCCGGATTCAGCTGCACAATTGTTTCCGGATCAGCGGGAACGGCACCCGGGCGCTTGCCCTTTGGCGAAATCGGCTCGCCGCCAGCCAACTCAACGAGATTCGTCGTCGCCGACTGCATTCCCATAATCATCTTCTGACCACCGCGGGCAAACAGGACCAGCGTCTTTGGCTTAGTTGTGGAATCAATTTCCGAGAGAATCTCTTCGGTTTCCGATTCAATCTTGGCAACCATTTCGGCCGCCTTGTCTTCGGCTCCGAGCAACTTGCCGAGTTTGGTCACCGACTCTGCCAGCGCCTTCGGCGAGGCGAAATCACTGCTGGCAAACGCCGCGGTCGGGACATCGCTGGCGCCCAGCAGCTCACTTGCCGACTGCTCCTGATCATGGCGGCTGGTCATCAACACCATGTCCGGCTCATAGGACAGAATCTGCTCCGGATCCGGCTTCGTGGAGTTGGCAATCGCGTTGGGCACCTGGCGCGCCAGCTCAACCTGATTACCCGAGCTCTCATCGAGCGCATTCTTCGTCACGGCTACGACACGCTCTGGCCCAACCAGTTCCAGCGCCAGATCCGCAACCTCGGTCGACAGCGCAACGATGCGCTTCGGCTGACTCTGCACCGTAACGTCGTGGTCGCCGACGGTCGCAGTACGCGGCCACTGTGCCTGCTGGCTTGTCGCAGTCTCGCTTGATGACGGCTGCTGCGCCGTCTCCTCCGAGGAAGAACAAGCGACCACCGCAGCGAGCGGGAGTGCTGCAATCAACGGCAGAGTGACGGCCTTTTTAGAGTTTCGCTTCAAGGCAGAGATAGGAGAAGTTGGTGAAAACACGAAAGTACTTCCTTGAGTGTTGAGTTGTGATTGTTGGGGAGTTTTCGGTTGCGTTGGTACCAGCTGGATTCAGACAGTCTGAAGCAGTCAGCCGCAATCAGTCAGCCGGTCGAGCTCGCGCCAACGCCGTCACTCGCACCGAACCGGTATGTGGATCGGTATCGACAGCACTGGAGATGCGATAAATCGCATCTATTCGGGGAGGCGTCAGCACTTCTTCGGCGGAACCAGTGACTTCCAACCCGCCATTGTGAATCACACTGAGCCGGTGGCAGCTGCGGGCCGCGAGGTTGAGGTCATGAAGGACGACTCCGATTCCGTGGCCCTCGTCGGCAAGCTCGCCGAGCAGCTCGAGGATTTCCAGCTGAAACCCGATGTCCAAGGCCGCAGTGGGTTCGTCGAAAAGCATGACCTTGGCCTGTTGTGCCAATAGTTTTGCGATGAACACCAATTGCCGCTGCCCGCCGGACAGAGCCGTAATCGGGCGGTCGGCCAGTGCTGCGACACCAACGCGGTCGAGAGCGTAGGCGACGATGTCGTGGTCCGTGGAGTTTAGTGAACTGCGGAAACGGTCCCGCCGACGGTGGTGCGCGTACCTGCCGAGTGCCACGACCGTTCGAACGTCAATAGCGGCATCGGCCGGTGTGTGCTGGGGCAGGTACCCCAACCGGGTGGCGCGTTCGTGGGCTCGAAGCTTCGTCAGCGGCGCGCCGAGGAGCTCAACCTGCCCTGAACTCGGTGTCACAATTCCCGCCATTGCACGGAGCAAGGAGGATTTTCCGGTGCCGTTGGAGCCGATGATGCCGTGGACTTCGCCAGGTCGAATAGCGAGGTTCACGCCACTTACGACGGTCCGATTGCGGTAACCGACGCTGAGGTTGGTAGCCCGCAGCAGCGCGGTGCTGTCGGCGTCTGGCTTAGTGACGTGGTCGCTGAGGTTTTGTGTCTGTTTGCTCATGACTGGCGGCCACCTTGCCGAAGAATCAACGCGAGTAGCGCAGGTGCACCAAGGAACGCTGTGACTGTGCCAGTTTGCAGTGCAACTGGGGAAAAGAGACTGCGGGCGACGAGATCGGCGAGAATGAGAAACACTGCGCCGAGGCACATAGAAATGGGCAGCAGGCTGCGGTGATCGGGGCCGATGGCAAGGCGAATCAGGTGCGGGACGACCAATCCGACAAAGGAAATAACGCCAGTGACAGCGACGCCCGCTGCCGTGACTAACGCAGCCAGGGCGAGCAGCAGTTGCCGGATCCACACTGTGCGCATACCAGTGGCAGCGGCCTGTTCTTCGCCGAGGAGGAACAGGTTGAGTTCGGGAATGAGCATCATCAAGATAACCGTGCCGACGGTAATGGGGCCGACTGCCAGTGCAATGTCCTGCCAATTCGAAGCAGTTAAATCGCCGTTGAGCCAGAACATGGCCTGTTGAGCGTCATCGCTGTGTGGCGCGTTCGCGATGGTGGCGGAGATGACTGCGCCGAGGAACGCGTTGAGTGCAATACCGACGAGCAACAGGGTGGCTCCACTGCCGCCATTGAGACCGGCGACGATCTGGACAAATATGACAGCCAGCAACGCGCCTATGAATGCGCCAGCCGAAAGAACCCACGGCGCTTTCGCGGCCACGCCAGTGACGATGAGAATGACTGCTACCACTGCTGCACCGGAGGAGACGCCGGTAACACCGGGTTCGGCCAGCGGATTGCGAAAGACTGCCTGCATGGTCGCACCTGCGACAGCGAGCGAGGCGCCGACCAGTCCCGCAAGGAGGACACGAGGCAGTCGGATGCTCCAGACAAGTGATTGCGTGGCGGGGGATATCTCTGGCAGAAGGTGGTTGAGAGCCGGGAGGTCGTCGGAAAGCGTATTGATAAGCGGGGTGAGCAGCGCGACGATGCCGTTGCTGAAACCTGTTCCCGCGGGGCCGATGGAGATCGCCAGGAGGATTGTGGCGGGGACGGCCAGGAAAAATAGAAAGCCGAAGAGCCTGGCTCGAAGTTTTTGTTTTCGAGTGCGCGGAAGAGAAGCTCTATCGACAATAGTTTTCACTTGGTTAATGATGGACAATTTGAAAATAATTGTCAATAAAGGCGCGTCAGTGGGTCTGTGGGGTCTCCTAAGAACAGCAAAACCCCGCACCAGCTCCCTTGTGAAAACAGGGTGCTAATGCGGGGTGAAGAAGCTCTGTAGCTTACTTCTTGTCGCCCAGGCGCTCGTCTGCCATGTCGCGAACCTTCTTGATCTGGTCGGCCTTGTCCTCGCCGAGCTTGTCCTTGCCCAGCTGCTCAGCCTTGTCCAGAACCTTGTCGGTGTTCTCTTCGTTGCTCAGTGCTTCCTTGGCCTTGTCCATAAGTCCCATGGTGAAGACTCCTTCCATTTTTAATGTCTATTCGCGTTTTTTCGTTTGCGGCATAGAGTGTACCGATGACTTGGCGACGTTGCGACCGTTTTGGACTCACGGAGCGAATCCGGGATTCGACTAGCAGCACCGTGACTGAAGGCTATTGAGTGGCTATTGAGCTGTCTTGGTGCGGGCTTCATCTGCCTTGTGCATGACTTCGCGCTCGTACTTGCCGACGAAAATCATAAGGACAAACGCAATAGCGACAACTCCAATGAGGGTTGCGAATGTTACATTCCAGCCTGCGAAGTCGATCAAGAGTCCGACACCAGTGGAGGCGAGTGTTGCGCCGAGAAGGTATCCGAACAATCCAGTGAAACCAGCTGCGGTTCCCGCAACATACTTAGGCGAGAGGTCGATGGCCTGCAGTCCGATGAGCATGATTGGGCCGTAAATGAGTGCGCCGATCAGGGAGATGAGCACATAGAACATCCACAATGGTGCCGTAGCGGGTAGCTGCCAGTATGCGAAAATGGTGATGCCGGTGCCGATCAGGAAGAGCATGCCGGCGCCTGAGCGCCAACCCTTGAAGACCTTGTCGGAGACCCATCCGCACAGCAGGGTGCCCACAATTGCTGCGCCCTCGTAGAGCATGAATCCGATGATTCCGCCCGTGACGTTGGTCTTGTGCAATTCGTTTGTCAGGTAAATCGGAATCCAGTTGAGAACGCCGTAACGAAGTGCGTAGACGAACACATTGGCCAGCGCCAACATGACGATAACCGGATTGGTAAGAACATGGTTCTTGACGATTGTGAACCAGGGTTCTTGTGCCTCGTCATTAGTTCCTTCGACCTTGTCTGGGTCGTTACGGTATTCCTCTACCGGAGGCAGTCCGATGGATTGGGGGTTGTCTCGAATCAGCAGGAATGCGATGGCAGCAATCACGAGCGCGACAATCGCCGGTAGCCAGAATGCGGGAGTCCAGTCGGCATCGGAAGTGGCGAACGAATGCAAGCCCCAGGCTGCCAGAGCACCACCGACGGCGGCACCGACATTGTGGGCAGTGTTCCAGATCGACATCAAAGTGCCGCGCTCGGATGTCGAGAACCAGTGGACGACAACGCGTCCAGAAGGAGGCCAGCCCATGCCTTGGAACCAGCCATTGATGAACATGACTGTCGCGAAAATCGCAACAGAGGCACTAATCGCTGGGACGAACGCAACAAAGAGGTTT
Organism: Corynebacterium sp. LK33; assembly: GCF_014334955.1. Taxonomy (NCBI): domain Bacteria; kingdom Bacillati; phylum Actinomycetota; class Actinomycetes; order Mycobacteriales; family Corynebacteriaceae; genus Corynebacterium; species Corynebacterium sp. LK33. The sequence continues at coordinate 67,701 of NZ_PDGU01000025.1, forward strand.
ACGATTGCGGACAGCGCTAGGCCAAGCGGGAGGAAGTACCTGGCATTGGCCCTGTCGGAGAGCATGGCCATGAAGAACTTGGATAGGCCGTAGGAGAAGAGAACCGCATTGGCTACGATGCCAATTCCGGCTGCGCCAAGTAGGTCGTGCTTTTCCAGCACAGCGGACACCAGGGGGATGTTATTTCTGATGAGGTAGAAGCCCGCGTAGCCGATGAAGATGCCCATGAAGACGTTGAACCGCCAGGTCCGGTAGGTCGGGGCGATCTTTTCCTCGGGAAGGGGAGCTGCTGGGCCGGGGGCGCTGAGCCAGCCGAGCCTCTGACTGCTCATAATGAGAGTCCTTTCGCTGAAGGCCGCCGTTGCCTCTAGCGCAACCTGTGCGGGTGGCTAGGGCGACAGGCGGAGAGCTTTATCGTTTCAGCGGTGAGTTTACAGTGACTTCAGTCCCTGTTAATGGGTTGTTAACCTCCCGGTCGTGGAGGTCTTTGGAGGGGGTTGATGTAAAGGCGATTAACACATGTCATTGGCTAGAGAATGTCGTTAATAGCCTCGGTGGGGCGCGCCATCCTTACCCCCTTATTGGTGACGACAAACGGGCGCTCAATCAGGCGTGGGTGCGCAACCATTGCGTCCAGAAGTTCCTCGTCGCTGGAGTCCTTGGAGAGTCCCAGCTCCTTGAACTCCGCTTCCTTGGTGCGCACGGCATCGATGACGTTCAGGCCTGCCGCCTCGATTAGCGAGCGCAGCTCGGCCTTGGCTGGAGGAGTGTCTAGGTACTTGATGATTTCCGGCTCGATTCCGGCTTCGCGTAATACGGCGAGAGCCTGGCGGGACTTTGAGCAGCGGGGGTTGTGATAAATCTTCGCTTCCATGTCTCCATCATGGCTGATGTTGTGGCGTGAAGGTTGGCGCTGTGGCGTGACGGCCTGCGGATAGGGTTTGTTCAATGTTTATCCTTAAAAAATGTCATACCGAAAACACTTAAGTTCAATAGGTTGAAAATCGCTGTCGTTAGGTTTACTCTCACATGTGATAGATGAACGGCGAAGTGCGCCCCAACCGCCCCTAAGGTGACCCGATTTACTGAAGCGGCCGGTCAGCGTAGCCGTCGTAAAGCAGGAACAAAACGATCAAGAGCGGATACCAACATGACAATTTCCGGAAAACTTTCGCGATCAGCCAAGTTTATGTGTGCGGGTCTTTCGATTTTGCTAGCCGGCGCTGGCCTTGCAGCGTGTGGCGATAGCAGTGAGGGAGCCAGTGGCGAGAACCCAATCAACGTCGTGGCTTCCACGACGCAGATTTGTGATTACGTGAAGCAGCTGGACATCGATGAAGTGGATCTGACCTGCCTGTTGGCGCCGAATGCAACGGCTCATGAGTTGGAAATGACCCATGAGCAGCTGAGCAAGACTGGTAACGCGGATCTCTTGTTCGTCAACGGAGTCGATCTGGAGCACTTCCTGGACCAGGCGATTGAGTCCTCGGGCTTTTCCGGAACGATGGCAGTGACCAGTGGCGTTCTCACTGCAGGTGACGTAGATGCCATGAAGGCGGCCAAGGATATGGACAAAACCAAGCCACTGCCGCCAGAGAAGGCGAAGAATGGTAACTACACCATTGACCGAGGTGTGGAAAAGATTGATGTCTCCCCATGGCCATTCCCGCCGGAAGAGCCCGGTGAGGAGGCGGAATTTCGCTTCGATCCGCACGTATGGACCTCGCCTAAGAACGCCAAGATTCAGGTTGCCAACATCGGCTACGCCCTGGAAAAGGTCGCCGAGGAACGTGGTGACAATGAGCTGAAGTCCACCATCGCCGACCACGTTGCGGTCTACCAGGAGAAGCTGGATCAGCTGGATGAGTGGGCAAATAAGTCCATCGCCACTGTGTCGGACCCTGTACTGTTTACCAGCCACGACGCCTTTGGATACTTCTCCCACGAGTTCAATATCAACTTCATCGGCGCAGCGCTGTCTGATTTCAACGAGCAGCAGGATGCCACGGCCGCGCATATCGCCGAGGCGGCAAAGACCGTGAAGGACTCGGGTGCAACCGCGCTGTTTGCGGAAAACTCGAACAACTCGAAGTCAATTGAGGCGATTGCCAAGGCCGCGGGTGTCAAGGCCATCGTTGGTGAGGACGCACTCTACGGCGACTCGCTAGGTCCGGCCGGAAGTGACGGCGAGACCTACATTGGTTCAATCATCCACAACGTCACTCAGGTCGTGACGGCATGGGACGGAACCGTCGCACCCCTGCCAGAGGGCATCAAGTGAGCCTCAACCACTTAGCCAACCCCATGTCTGCCGATCCCATAGTCACGCTCCGCGATGCCTCATTCGGCTACACGGCGGTACCCATCGTCAGCCACATCACCGCCAGCGTCGCGCCGGGCACCGGGCTTGCACTCATCGGCGCCAATGGCTCTGGAAAAACGACCGTGCTGCGCGGAATCTTGGGCGGGACTCGTCTCCTCGCTGGTGAGATGCACAATAACGCGAAGATCGTGTCCTACGTCCCGCAGTCGGCAGACCTCGATCGCACTTTTCCGGTCACGGCTTTCGATGTCGTCGCCATGGGAGTTCTGCGCGAACTGCGCCCCTTCCAACCGCTTGGACACCGCAAAGAACGCATCCACGCAGCGCTAGCCAAAGTCGGACTTGCCGACCGCACCGTTGATCGTTTCGGCAACCTCTCCGGTGGTCAGCAGCAACGCGTCCTGTTGGCGCGCGCCATCGTCGCACGTCCGCAACTTGTGCTTCTCGACGAGCCGTTCAACGGCCTCGACACTGAAAATCGGGCCATGCTGCTGAATCTCCTCAACGAACTGAAGGAAAATGGCACGGCGATCATTGCGGCCACTCATGATCTCGTGCTTGCTGAAGAGACCTGCGAAAACACATTAATCGTGGCAGAACAGCCGGCTTTTGGTGCGACCTCGAAGTTGGTGCCAGCCTATGTGGACTGAGCTTGCGAATGCGCTTGGGATCGCGCCTTTCATGTTCAGGCCACTAGTGCTGCTGATTGCCCTCGGGGCGGTCTCTGGCCTGGTCGGTGTCATCGTGAACCTTCGTGGTCTCGAGTTCAATGCCGAGGCCATGGTGCATTCGATTTTTCCCGGAATTGTGGCCGGTGCCGTATTCGGCGGCATCGACATGATTATCCCGGTGGCCGCGGCATTTGCGGTGGTAGTGGCAGTAGCACTGACCTTGGTATCGCGCTCGCACATGTCGGAAGCCGGAGTGGCAGTCGTACTGACCAGCTTCTTTTCCATTGGCGTGATCCTCTCGCTGAAGAAAGGTGATCAGTCAGGACAGCTGGAAGCGCTCATGTTCGGGCGACTGCTGGAAGTCACCGACTCCCGTCTCACCAGCGCCCTAATTGTCTGTGCCATCGCCTTGGTTCTTATCGCAGTGACCTGGCGCCAGCAGGTGTTTGTTGCCTTTGATCGCTTCGGTGCCAAAGCCGCAGGCGTCAATGTGTGGGGCATCGACCTCACCATTAACGCGGCGATTGCTGCGGTGGTGGTGTCGTCGGCAAGCGCAGTGGGAGTGTTGCTGGTAGTCGGATATCTGGTCGTGCCGGGAGCGGCGGCGAGACTGCTGACTCGCCGAGTGCATGTGATGGTGCCGATTGCGATTGCAGTGGGCTGTCTCAGCGGAATCGTTGGTTTGGCACTGGTGCCTTTGGGGCCGGTGTCGCCTCAGGCAGTCGTCGCGCTGACCTCGGTGGGACTGTATTTCGTGGCACTGGGACTGCGCGGCGTGATGGGAGGCGACCGTGTCTAGCATCCTGATTTTGCCAATCATCGAGCTGATATTGGTCGGCGCATTGGCCGGCGTGGTGGGGGTACTCGCGGTGCTGGGCAAACAAGTGTTCTTCGCAGAAGCGATTACACATGCGACTTTTCCCGGTGCGGTGGTGGGCGTTGTTATTGCGGCAGCGCTCGGCCTGAGCCACTCGTGGATTTCGGTGTTCCTCTTTATCGGGGCATTTCTGATGTGCATTCCGATTGGGGCCCTGTTCGGTCTGTCGAAGGTGGGGACGACGTCCTCGGCGGCGGGAATTGTGCTGACATTCGGGTTCGCGCTGGGCTACTTTCTGAACAAGTGGTTCGCCCCGTTGCCGGTGAAGGTTGAGAGTTTCCTGGTCGGCAGCGTACTCAACGTGAACAAGATTGATATTGCGCTGTCGGGTGGGCTCTTGCTGCTGGTGGCGTTGGTGCTGGTGGCTCGGTGGCGCCAGCTGATTTACTTCACATTCGATCCGGAGTCTTTCGGGGTCGCGCATTCGAGGAGAAGAGCACAGTTGGTCATCAGCGGGCTGATTGTGTTGACTCTGGTGGCGCTGATTCCGGCTGTCGGCACGATTTTATCCATCGCGCTGTTGGCTGCCCCGGCAGCTGCGCTGGTTGGGGTAGTGAACGATACCCGTTTGCTATTCGTGTTAGCACCATTGATGGGTATCGCGATTGGCCTGGTGGGGCTATTCATTGCGGTGGCGGCGAACTTGTCAGTTGGTGGCTGTATTGGCGTGTGCGCCGGTTGTTTCTATGTCCCCCTCAAGATTGCGGCAACACGCAATAACGCTAGAGTTTAAAGAATGCACGTGGAGGATTTACCAGCAAAGACCCAGGACTACCTCAAGGTCATTTGGGATTTGCACGAGCGCACCGGTGAAAAAGTGGCACTAGGCGACGTCGCTGAGCGGATGGGTGAAAAGAAGCCCACCGCCAGCGAAGCTGTGAAGAAGCTAGCTGCACGTGGACTTGTCAACCACGAGCCGTACCGGGGCATTAGCCTGTCGGACCGTGGGCGGGATATTGCGCTGATCATGGTGCGTCGCCACCGGCTTATTGAAAGCTTCTTGGTCTCGACTCTGGGATACACCTGGGATGAGGTTCACGAGGAAGCTGAAAAGCTTGAGCATGCGGTCTCGGATGATTTCATTAGTCGCATTGATGCAATGCTGGGATTCCCTGAGCGCGATCCGCATGGCGATCCAATTCCCAGCGCCAGCGGTACCATCGCCAGCGCAGTGCGCACTGACCTGACGGATATCGAAGCTGGCGCGATGGTGGTAGTCGATCGTATTAACGACTCCGATCCTGAATTGCTGCGCTATTTGGCTACATCAGGGGTAGGCCCGGGGACCGTGCTCCGAGCCGAAGCCGCACCATATGCAGGTATGCATGTCTTCGCCATCATCGATGAGGTGGGCGATAACGAGCCAAAGAAAATTCATGTGGCAGACTCGGCACTATGGGCAATCAAGGCGACTCCAACAACCAACTGACGAGAGCCGCAGCGCGCTCTTACTATAAGGTGTCGCGGAATCTCACTGGGCCGACGAAAGTGCCACCCGCACCGTCAGTGTCGTTCGACAGCGTGAAGAGTGCTCGTCGGCAGGCATATGCCAGTGTTGAGAGCGTTGATGTGCCATTGAATGCCATCGCTATCTCACGCGCCGAGCAGCAGGAACACATGGTTGACCTCGAACGTCGCTTGAATGCCTCGACCAAAGACATGCGGGCTCTGGTTGACTACGAAGAGCAGCGCATTGCGGTCACTAGCACCGTCAAAGAGGCAATCGTCTATACGCTGCTGGCAATACTCCTTCTGGCAGCAGCCATCGGACTTGGCTACGCCAGCCACCTGGGGGCCGATGCGATTTTGAATGCTGCGGCGGAGGTGACGCCGCGGTGAGTAAACGTTCAGGCTCCGACAACGGGTGCGTGACGGTCATTGTCGTATTTTTCTTCTTCGGCCTGATTATTCAGCTCTTCGGTGTCACGCTGTGGATTCTGCAATATGCATTGCCAGTGGCGGGTTTGGTGCTTGCAATCCTCATCGCATACCAGGCTTGGGCCGGCGTGCGCCGCAGTGCTGAGGCGCACGAGCTCGCCGAGCGTAATCACGCGGAGCTGCAGCAGATTGCCATGGACACCGAGTACCAGCTCACCGCAATCCTTACTGCCTGGGACAACGTGAACACCACAATGGGCGTCGGCACCATCTACAAGGATGTATTTGCCTCCGGTGAGGCTACGCCGGAGCTCATCGAGCTACGCGGTGAGCTCTCTCGTGCTCGGAAGCTAAACAACCGACTGCGCGAGCAGCGCGAAACTATGACCAACCGGGAGCTGGTGGAAGCCATCTCTGATGCCGACGCGCTGTGGTGCTCGCTGACGAAGACGTATCAGAACGCTCGTCGCGAGCTGTAGTAACGCACCTGGTTTACTCGACGGTCATCACAATCTTGCCGTCAGCGTGCCCGTCTTCCAATACTCGGTGGACTTCCGCGACCTCGGTGAGATTCTTAGTCAGTCCGATAGGAAGTGAAATCTCACCGGCAACCACGCGGTCGGCCAGGTCGGCATAAATAGTCGTGTCATTCGAAATAGCCGGAATGTGTGCCTCAATGCCACGTTCCCTCGCCGGTGCCAGGTCGGCCAGTGAAGGCAGCGCCACAATCCGACCATCCGATGCCAACACATCCAGCGAGGGGAGGAAAGTGTCGAAGTACACGCCATCGAGCACAACATCTACGCCCTCGGGGAACTGCTGTCGCACAACCTCGAATACATCTTCCGCTGTGTAATCAATATGCTGCGCGCCAAAGCCCACAAGTTTTTCATGATGGCGTGAAGACGCACTCGCCAACACAGTTGCGCCACGGGCAACCGCCAGCTGCGTCATCAGCTGGCCCACGCCACCACCGGCACCATGAATGAGTACAGTGTCACCGCCTTTCACCTTTGCTAGCTGATCGACAGCCACGGTCGCCGTGATTCCCACTAGGGCAAGGCCCGCAGCGGTAACGTCGTCAAGCGAATCGGGTGTTCGAACCACACCGTCGGCGGGGAAGACGTTGTGCGTTGCGTAGGTGCCGCGGAAGTCGTCTAAGCCGCGCATGCCGAAGACTCGGTCGCCGGGGACGAAGTTGTCCACACCTTCGCCGACGGCAACGACTTCACCCGCGGCTTCGCGTCCGAGGACGGCGGGAGGGGTGAACTTTGCGCACAGACCGGAAGAGCCATCGCGCATCTTGTAATCCAGCGGATTCGCGCCGATGGCTGTGGTTTTGACCAGGATTTCGCCGGGACCGGGCTGAGCATGATCGATAAGTGTCCTGGTGAAAATGTCAGCGGGGCCGAACTCCGGAATGGTCATTGCGTATGCGTTGCCTGAATTTGCTGCCATGTCCATCACTGTAGTCCTAGCAGCTAATTATCAACGGTCGGCAAGCGGGAGGGCAGCGGTGACGGCACTGAACGACTCATTGAGGTAGGCGCTGAGGAGGTCGGCGGCGTGGTTTGGGGTGTCCTCGATGAGAACTTTGGCGATACTGATGTGGCGATCGGCGTATCGGGCATGGAGTTCGATGCTTTGGGGGTAGGAGAGGAAGCAAAGACGGAGTTGGGCCTGAATTGATTCGGCGGTGGCTAACAGGTCGGGGGACCCGGAAGCTCTGACGATGGCGAGGTGAAAGGCATTATTCCGTTCGGGAAGGTTCAATGATGACTGTGAACCACAAATAGAAAGAATCTCTTCGCCGAGGAGCTTTGCCTGGCTCTTGCTTAGCGATCGCAGTGTTCCGCATTCGACGACATGGCGAAAGGCATACAGTTCGCGGATGCGTTGTTTGTCGAAGGAAGCGATAAACACGCCGTGATGAGGGATGTGAGTAAGTAGCCCCTCAGATTCCAGCTTGCGGTAGACCTGTCGGATGGTGTTGCGACTGACCTGCAGTCGCGCAGCAAGTTGGGTTTCACGGAGCTGCTCGCCACTGTAGTGCTTTCCGGCGAGAATCTCTCGGCGCAGGACAGTTGCGGTGACATCCGCTACTGAAACGTCTTGTTGTTTTTCCCCAGAGGACGTGCGGGTCTGATCGTCGAGGATGTTTCCGGGGGTAGTCATGTAATACAGACTACTAAAGCACTTTTGTGTGGCGGCCATCACCAATTAACATACGAGACATTGTTCAACAATCTCTGTGCAGGCGATCTTCAACGTAGGAATCCTTCAACGTGGGAATCGTCAGACTTGTAGGGAAAGGCCTTACGCTATGGACGCTTCAACATCTGCCCATAAGGCGCGGCGAACGGCACTCCTCGGCGCCGTATTCCTGATGGCGACCAGTGCTATCGGGCCGGGCTTCCTCACCCAGACCGCAACCTTTACGGCCAAGCTTGGTGCGGCTTTCGCCTTTGCCATTGTGATCTCGGTGCTTCTTGATATCGCGATTCAGCTCAACGTGTGGCGAGTGATTGCTGTCTCTGGACGCCGCGCGCAGGAGCTCGGCAACGCCGTGCTTCCGGGGCTGGGCTGGTTAATGTCAATTCTCATTGTCATCGGTGGTGTGGTCTTCAATATTGGCAACGTCGGCGGTGCTGGACTTGGTGCGAACGCGATGTTGGGCGTGGACGCAAAGATTGGCGGCATTGTTACTGCAATCCTCGCCATTGGCTTCTTCCTCTCCCGGCGGGCGGGTATGGCGCTGGACAAGGCACTCGTTGTGCTCGGTGTCGTGATGATTCTGGTCACTGGAATTGTGGCGTTCAGTTCTAACCCGCCAGTAGGGGAAGCACTGAAGAACACGGTCATGCCCGACACGATTGATTTGTTGGCAATCATCACGCTCGTCGGTGGCACTGTTGGCGGTTACATTACTTACGCTGGCGCTCACCGCATGCTTGATGCTGGCGCCGGCGGTGTAGAGAACCTCGCACAGACCACTCGCTCATCTGTTACGAGCATCATCGTCACAGCCATCATGCGTTTCCTCCTTTTCCTAGCTGTCTTGGGAGTGGTTGCGGGTGGCGTGGTCCTCAATACGGATGGAAACCCCGCTGCAGAGGCATTCCAAGCTGCGGCAGGAGATTGGGGTATGCGCTTCTTTGGCGTTGTCCTGTGGGCTGCGGGAATCTCGTCGATTGTGGGTGCCAGCTACACCTCAGCAACATTTCTGACTCGTTCCTCGGGTGCTGGAGCCAAGACTCAAAACACGATCACCATTGTCCTAATTGCAATCTCCACGCTGCTCTTCGGTGTCATCGGTACGGCTCCAGCGACGCTGTTGGTTTTCGCCGGAGCCTTCAATGGTTTGGTTCTTCCAATTGGCGTTAGTGTGCTGATTTACATCGCGCTGTTCCGTGCGGATCTCATGAATGGTTACAAGTACCCGAAGTGGTTGGCGGCTATCGGAATCTTGGGTGTCGCAGTCGCCTGGTTCTTGGCGTGGCGCTCATTCGGCGGTGTGTTTGAAATGCTCGGCTAATCCCCCGGTTTCTCGCACAGCTCAGATGAGAACCAACATAACAACGGTACAAAGACCAGCATTATTACTTGGAAGGAGCGGTGACGTTTATGGGCGCCACTATCGATCTCAACTCTGACCTTGGGGAAGCGTTCGGCTCGTGGAAGATGGGTGATGATATCGCTCTGCTGAACATTGTGACCAGTGCCAATATTGCCTGCGGGTATCACGCGGGTGACGCTAGCGTCATGATGGAGACCTGTGAGGCAGCTGCCGTGCGCGGAATTCGCATCGGCGCGCACGTCGCCTACCGCGATCTCGCCGGATTCGGACGACGACGCATGGATTACTCACATCGAGAATTGCGAGCCGAAACCGTCTACCAGATTGGTGCCCTTTCGGCATGTGCACGGGCGGTGGGTACCGAAGTTTCCTACGTCAAGCCCCACGGTGCCCTCTACAACCGCATCGCAGTGGATGAAAATCAGGCCGCTGCAGTGGTGGAGGCGCTCCTGCTCGCTCGCTCCACCTGCGGAGATGGGCTTGCCATTATGGCGCAGCCGGGGTCGGTCATCGAACGTCTCAGCCTCGACGCGGACCTCCCTGTGATTCGGGAAGCTTTTGCAGACCGCGCATACAACTCCGACGGAACTCTGGTGTCCCGAGCACTCGAGGGCTCGGTAGTTGTAGAACCCGATGCCGTCGTCAAACGCGTCATTGCAATGGCTAGTGGGGAACCAATCGTCGCCTACGACGGTTCACCGTTGACCGTGCAGGCTGACTCTATTTGTTTGCACGGAGACACCCCTGGTGCGGTCGAACTCTCCCGTATGATTCGCCAAGGGCTCGTCGACGCCGGAGTCACCGTCGCTGCCCCCGTATAGCGCGGATTCGCACACCGGTCTTATCAACCGCAGTTTTTCAACCCCGCAAGAAAGAAAGGATCAGCACCGCCATGGCCGAGATTCGCCCTATGGGAACAAATGCGCTGCTTATCGACTATTCATCATCGGCCAATCCGTTGGCGAAGGTACTTCGTGCACACTCTGCTGCGGCTGAGATTGAGGGACTCGTTGACAGGGTACCTGCAGCCCAAACGCTCCTTCTTCGCTTTCGCGGACCGGCTCGTCGTTACCTCGGCGCAGTAGAAACCGCGCTGCGGGGCAACAATGCGCAGAGGCAGACCGTCGACAAGCGAAAAACAATGACGATTCCCGTTCACTATGACGGCGCGGACCTTGAGTCCTTGGCACAAAGCCTTGGGATGAGCCCTCAAGCGTTGATCGATTGGCACTGCGAACGCCCTTGGACGGCCGCGTTCGGTGGATTCGCGCCGGGCTTTTATTACATGGTGCGCGGGAGCGGTCAGGGGTGGCCAGAGCCGCTTGATATTCCCCGCCTTACGACGCCGCGCACTCGAGTTCCCAAGGGCTCCGTCGGACTTGCGGGCCAATTCACAGGTGTATATCCCATCGATTCGCCCGGTGGCTGGCAGCTCTTGGGACATACAGATGTGGAGATGTGGGACTTGAATCGGCCTAATCCGGCGCTGCTTGAGCCCGGGGTTGAGGTGCAATTTGAAGCGACTTCTACGGTGAGTGCGGCGTAGAAAAAGGGGGCGGAAGAGATGAAGAATTCTATCGAGATTATTCGACCTGGCATATTGACGACGATTCAGGATTTGGGCCGTGCAGGGCAAGGCAGCCTGGGCGTGAGTACTTCCGGTGCGTTCGACCACGAGTCCGCGGCAGCTGCTAACCGGATGGTTGTCAACGAAGAAAGCCTGGCGGTGCTTGAGTGCGTCGTCGGCGGGTTGGAGTTCCAAGTAGCGGAGGGAGCAATCATATCCTTTGCAGGAGCCCACGGTGAGGTGACTGTCGAGCAGGATGGCAAGGTCATCAAGACCTCGATGAATAGTCGAATTGTGGTCGGGGCGAAGGCAATTGTGCGGCTTGGTACCTTCGATGCAGGTCTTCGCGGATACGTCGCGATTCGAGGGGGCATCGATGTCGCGGAAGTGCTGGGCTCGCGGTCATACGATACGCTCGGCAAGCTCGGCCCAGCGCCTTTGCAGGCCGGTCAGGTCTTGCAGGTCGGCGACCCGGAGTATTCGACGGGGTCGTCAATCGCAATTTATCCCGCGCCTCATTGGTCGAGCGAGGCTGCGCGCTTAGATGTTGTTCCTGGCCCTCGGGCGGACTGGTTTACGCGGGAAAGCGTCAGTGATTTCTTTCACGAGACATGGACCGTGACGCAAGATGCCAACCGTGTCGGACTTCGGCTGAATGGGACTACTCTTGAGCGCCAGGTCACCCATGAGTTGGCAAGCGAGGGAATGGTCCCCGGTGCGATACAAGTGCCCGCATCGGGGCAGCCGATTATTTTCGGTCCTGATCATCCGGCGACGGGTGGATATCCGGTCATTGGTGTGTTGACGGAGCCGTCATTGTCGAGGGCCGGGCAATTGGTGCCCGGCGCGAAGGTACAATTCCGCCGGGTGCGGGCGGTATAGGTCTGCGGCTTCATTCTGCGCGATGGTGCGCCACTACGTTTGCCAGCTATGAGCGTCACACCGTTCTTCGCAGTAAAATCAGCCACCATGATTGAACACGCCTCCTTTTCTCAACTCAGTGCGACCGATGTGTATGCCATCTCGGCACTGCGCACCGATGTGTTCTATCTTGAGCAGTCCTGTACAGAGCCGGAAATGGATTGGCGCGACCTGGAAGATACCGCAGAGCACTATTTCATCCGCGACGACAATGACTCCCGCAAGATTATTGCGTACTTGCGTGTAATTGACACGCTCGATGAGTTCTCGACGAGCTACCCGCGCACCATCGGCCGCGTTGTCGTCGATGCCGCGAGCCGGGGTAGGGGGTTGTCCTCGAAACTGCTGCAGCAGGTCATCGCTGACCACCCAGATACGGGGCTGATTCTGCATGCCCAGACGCAGGCGAAGGCTGTGTACGCAAAAGCCGGCTTCCATGAGATCGGGGAGACCTTCATAGAAGCCGGCATTGAGCACATCACGATGGTTCGTGATGCAGCCCGTGGCGAAGCCTAGGAATTAATCGCCTAGGCTCCGATTTGTACGGCGTTGCTTGCCTGAAGTTTTAAGCGTTGACCTTCGAACTCGCCAGGATGCGGTTCAGAGAGTCGACGCTGGCCTTCGCATCGCCGATAAGCATGTCGGTGTTTTCGTTGAAGAACAACGGGTTCTGCACGCCCGAGTAACCCGAACCCATCGAACGCTTGAGAACAATCACGCGCTCAGATTCCCACACCTTCAGCACCGGCATACCCGCAATCGGGGAGCCCGGCTGCTCTGCCATCGGGTTGACGGTGTCATTTGCACCGATGACCAGGGTGACATCCACATCAGCGAAGTCATCGTTGACCTCGTCCAGCTCCAGCACGATGTCGTAGGGAACCTTGGCTTCAGCCAGCAGCACGTTCATGTGACCCGGCAGGCGGCCAGCGACTGGGTGGATACCGAAGACCACTTCCTTGCCGGCCTCACGCAGGTTACGGACTAGGTCAGCAACAGCGTACTGAGCCTGTGCCACAGCCATACCGTAGCCCGGAGCGATGAGGATCTTGTCTGCGTCACGCAGAATCTCGGAGGTGTCCTCGTGGCTGACCTCGGTGTGGGAGCCTTCCACGGCGCTTCCCGACGAAGCCTCGGAGCCAAAGCCACCCAGAATAACGTTGGCAAAGGAGCGGTTCATGGCCTCACACATGATGTACGACAGGTAGGCGCCGGAGGAACCAACCAGCGCACCAGTGATGATGAGCAGCGGGTTGCCAAGCATGAGACCGGTGAAAGCGGCGGCCCAGCCGGAGTACGAGTTCATGATGGACACGACAACCGGCATGTCGCCGCCACCGATGGCGATGACCAGGTGCCAGCCCAAGAACAGGCCCAAAGCAGTCACTGCAACCATGCATGCCCATGCGATGGCGCCGCCCTCGGTGCCGGTTGCGATGAAGACAGCCAGGAGAACCAGAGTGACCACCAGAATGGCAATGTTCAGAGCGTTGCGGCCCGGCAGCAGAAGCGGCGAGCCCTTGATCTTCTCAGACAGCTTCAGGCCTGCGACGATGGAGCCAGTGAAGGTCACAGCGCCGATGAAGACGCCAATGTAGACCTCACCGAAGTGGAACTTCAGGGCATCGGGGGCGACATCTTCCGCGAAGATGTAGGAGTTGAAGCCGATGAAGATAGCGCCGAGTCCGACCAGACCATTGAACAGTGCAATCAGCTGCGGCATGCCAGTCATGGCAACGCGGCGTGCGCGACTGATACCGATGACACCACCGATGCCGATAGCGACGGCGATGAGAATCAGGGTAATCAGCGGCGAGAAGTGAGTATCCGGCTTGGTGTCTGCGGTGACGAGTGCCTGGAAGATGGCAATGACAACGGCTACAGCCATACCAGCAATACCGAAGGAGTTACCGCGGCGAGCGGTCTCCGGCTTGGACAGGCTCGAGAGGGCAGCGAGGAACAGGACAGCGGCGACAATGTAGCCGACGTTGGACAGGCGGTAGGTCCAGTCCAGAAGCGAAGCAGTATCAATGCTAGCCATTAGACTTTATGCCTCCTCTTTCACAAACATGCCAAGCATGCGGTCGGTGACGGCGAAACCGCCGAAGATATTGATGGAGCTAACCACGATGGCCGCGAACGCGAGACCGGAAACCAGCAGGTTGGAGCTTCCCACCTGGAGAATCGCACCCACCAGAACAATGCCGGAAATCGCGTTGGTCTCAGACATCAGCGGTGTGTGTAGGCGCGGCGTGACCGCGGAGATTACGTAGAAGCCAAGCACGATAGCCAAGGTGAGAACCATGAAGTTGGCGCTCACGCTGTGCGGTGCGCTGAGCATAACCACAATTGCCAGCAGTGCCATCAGGCCCAGAGCAATCTTCGAGCCCAGGCCCGATCCCATGAAGGAAACCTTCTCCGGCGCATTCTCTTCTAATGCGGCCTGGTGGGCCTGCTGCTCCTGCAGTGGGGCAGCAGGGGTGACAGCGACCTTGATTGGCGGTGGTGGCCAGAGAATCTCAGCTCCGGTAGCGCCGGCGCCATTCTGTGGGCGAGCCTTTGTTACCGTGATGCCACGGATAATCTCATCCTCGAGATTGAGAACCGGAGAGCCATCCTTTTCCGGCGTAATCAGCTTGAACAGGTTGAAAATGTTCTGTCCGTACAGCGACGATGCCTGCGCGGGCAGACGTCCTGCAAGGTCGGTGTAACCGATGATGGTCACACCGTTGTCAGTGACAATGGTCTTGCCTGGAACGGTCATCTCGCAGTTGCCGCCACCGGCGGCAGCCATGTCGACGATGACGCTGCCTGGTTTCATAGCTGCAACATCGGCAGCAGTCAGCAGCAGTGGAGAGCGACGGCCCGGGATATTCGCGGTGGTAATGACAATGTCAGCCTGCGCGGACTGCTCGGAGTAGAGCTTCGCGGCAGCGGCAGCCTGATCATTGGTCATTTCCTTGGCGTAGCCATCCTCGGACTTCTCGGCGGCGGCCGGAATCGGGATGAACTCTGCACCCATCGATTCGACCTGTTCACCGGCTTCAGGGCGCAGGTCTGTTGCCTTAACAACCGCGCCCATAGAGTTGGCCGTACCGATCGCCGCAAGTCCGCCGACACCAGCGCCGATGACGTAAACGGTAGCTGGTGGCATCTTGCCTGCGGCAGTCACCTGACCAGTGAAGAGGCGACCATATGCAGAAGCAGCTTCGACTACTGCGCGGTAGCCGCCGATGTTGGCCATCGACGACAGCACATCCATCGACTGTGCCCTGGAAATGCGGGGAACTGCATCCATAGCAAGGGCAGTGATGTTGCGTTGCGCGAGCTCTTCGACCAGTTCTTCGTTTCGGCCTGGCGCAAGTCGGCTGATCAGCATGGCACCGTCGTTAAGCAGTGCACGGAACTGCTCCGGCGGAGTGTCGAGCGTTACGACGATATCGCTGTGCCAGACAGACTCGTCGACAATGGTGGCACCGGCGGATTCGTAGTCCGCGTCGGTGAACTTAGCAGCCAGGCCGGCGTCAGCCTGCACGGCGACCTCGTAGCCAAGCTTGACGAGTTTGCCGACGGTCTCCGGGGTCGCAGCCACAATTGTTTGCTGGGGATCGGGTTCTAAAGGGATGCCGATTCTCATTGTGGGAGTTCTTTTCTGTTCGGGGGTTTTATTAAGGGCCATGCGCACTCGGTTGTCGGTTAACAGTGAGTGTGGGCGTGGCCACTTTGTCCTTGGTGTCAATAAGGTATGCGCTGGTGGGGAGGCAGCGGAGGCGTTTGTGGAAAAAGGTAATAAAAATATGTGGGTAACGGTGGTGAGGTGGGTTTTCTGAATTTGTGCACTCTTGGAAAGGGGGTAGGAAATGGGGGTGGTGGTGTTAATTTTGGGCGAGAGTGAACATTTTCAGCGCTCTGAATGATTGTTTGAGGGGTGAAAGATGGGGGAGGCTATTTCTGTCTTTACGTATGTATTTACGTATTAGGTAAATTCGTATTCCTAGGTTCTTGGCAAAAGTTAAGGAAAACGATGATTGGTTCACTAAAGACGGCCGGAAAGCCCGTGTCGGTATCCCGTCAAGGGCAGGGGCGTACGTTCTCGAAGGTGGTTGCTCTCTCGCTCGCAGCTGGAGTGGTTCTCGGCGGACAGGTGCCAGCGCAGGCGGCACCGCGCATTGGTCAGCTGCCGGACATCACTGCACGTGAAAGCACTGTTGACTACCAGAACTCGGAAACCGTGGACAAAATTGGCGGTGGTCTAGTGGATGTCATGGGTGGTGTGAACCGCGCCATCTCCGGTGGTGAAAGTGGCCATATCACCGAGCCGTTCGCCCCAGAGGCGGGGCACCTGCGCAAGGAGTTCGGAGCGATGGGCTCCCACCCAGTTGCCGCAACCCGTGAAGCAATGCCATGTGACGGTGTCGTCTACACCATCTACAACCGCGTACTGCGGGACCTCCACGGTCTCCACGGCACCACCGGCTGCTATGACGTGTTGCCGGAATCGGCCAACGCCTCCCCAGTTGGCGCGCAGCTCATTTACCCGGCGGATATCGACTCCATGGAGTCCGCGCCGCTGATGGTTCTGAGCCCTGGCATTGGTACTGAGCCAGGTATGTACGACGCGCAAGCGCGACTCTATGCAAGCCACGGATATGTCGTGGCTCTTGGCTACAACTTCACCAACTGGTTCGCGCCGCAGATGGTGCTGGCAGCTTCCGTGGCCGCAGCGGCCAATGAGGACGAGTCCACGCCACTTGCAGGCAAGATCGATTTCTCCCGGACGATGCTGGTCGGGCACTCTGCAGGTGGCGGCTCCGCAATCTTCCTGAACAATAGGATGGATAAGGCCTTCCAGGCTGCGGGCATCGATATGGTCACCCGTGGTCTGGTTGCTATCAACCCAGGGCCTTCCGACGCTGGACTGATCTCCACCCCTCCGGAGATTCCGAGCCTGGTGGCCATTGCTGAGCACGAGGACATCGTTCCTTTTGATGCCGATCGACGTGGTTACCGCGATGCTGCAGGGCCCGCCTGGGAAGCGGTAGTCACCGGTTCCTACCACGGCACCTACCTGGATGATCCGTCCAAGAATGTGCTCGGCTCGATGGTGCTGTCCTTTAGCGAGTATGTGCTCGACGGAACGAGTCGAGCAAAGGCTGTCTATGAGGGTGCCAACTATGGCCTGGCCACTGACTCCGAGCTCAAGGA
Source organism: Corynebacterium sp. LK33 (assembly GCF_014334955.1). Lineage (NCBI taxonomy): Bacteria > Bacillati > Actinomycetota > Actinomycetes > Mycobacteriales > Corynebacteriaceae > Corynebacterium > Corynebacterium sp. LK33. The sequence continues at coordinate 84,720 of NZ_PDGU01000025.1, forward strand.
CGTTCAGCGCAAGGGCGTCTAGAGCTGGCTACTCCATCGACTCTGGAATCAGCTTTGCCGCAGCCTCGGCGATTGCCTTGCGCTGCGCTTTCGTGAGCTGATTGCCATTGAGGTAGTCGTTAGCCCAGAGTCCATCGGAAATCATTTGGACAACGTAGGCCATGCAGGCATCCTGGTCGGTGGCAATCCGTTCTACCGGCGGATTCCACCGGCGCAAAAGGCGCGTCCAAATCTCGCGTAGCTCCGGGTCGGCGGCAGAGTCGATGGACATGAGTAGCTCGGCCCTCGTTGCCGTATCCAGCGAGACCTGGAGGTTTGCGCGTAGGCGGTTGGCGGGGGATACCTCCTCCGCAGGCCCACCCGCGGCTTCGATAAGCTCCTCCTCCCATAACTGCGCCATGTGCTCATGGACGCTGCGGATCATGTCTTCACGGGAGGGGAAGTGGTAAATCAACCCTGATTTACTCATTCCGCATTGAGTTGCGACATTTTCGTAGGTGACCTCGGAAAAACCGCTTGTCTCGATAATCTCAACGATTGTGTCGAGGATGGCAGTGCGCTTACTCGTGCGCATATTCAGTCTCCTTCGGGTTGCCGCGGAATGTCACCGCAGTCGCAATCGCTGCAATGACAGCAACGACAGCCAGGATAATCAAAATGGCCAGGTAGGAACTGTCGAGGCCGGCGCGGGCGCCGTCGTTAAGCGCTGGCGTGTGAAGTGCATCGGTGAGTGAGATGCTGGCGTCGACAGGCGTAAACAGGGCGTAGAACATAGGCAGGAGACTGCCTGTGATTGCGACGGTGATCAGTGTGCCGAATTCGTACGACACGGATTCCATCGCCGCCGCCATACCTGCCTTTGACCTCGGGGCTGAGCCGATAATCGCGGTCGACGACACCGACATCACAGAACCTGCGCCCGCGCCGAGCAGTATCAATCCCGCGATCATGATTGAGAAATTGCCCGAGGAAACGCCGTAGTACATGCCTGTCAGTCCGACGGCGTTGAGGAGGAAGCCGCCGGTGATGAGTGTGCGGAAACCCACTCGATGGAGCACCATGCCGCCGATGACACCAACTGGCAAGGATGCCAGTGCCGCGGTGGCAACTAGCAAGCCCGCGTCGAGTGGTGTGTATCCGACGGAAATCTGGAAGCGCTGCGTCGTCATCAATTCGGCGCCTGCCAGGACAAACATGGCAAGCGCTGCTGCCAGCACGCCACCGGAAAACATCGGCGAACGGAAGACCGAAAAGTCGATGAGGGGTTCGGTAAGACGTGCCTGACGACGCTGAAACAGTACCGCGCCCACTAGCCCACAGGCGATAGCTGCGACGATGACGGTGGAGGAGCGATGACCAGCGAGTTCCTTGATAAGCGAAACCAGGCCCAGCATGGCCAGCATCGCGTAGAGGCTGGTGAGAAAATCCCAGCGCTTGGCTGGGTTGGGCTGATTTGGTGGAGCGAAAATCAGCGTGCCAATGATTGCGAAAACTACGACAGGGATGTTGATAAGGAAGATTGAGCCCCACCAAAAGTGCTCCAACAGGAAACCGCCGACGACGGGGCCAGCGGCGGCACCCAGTGTTGCTGTGGCTGACCAAATGCCAATAGCCGTGGCAAGTTCACGAGGGTGGTGGAAGGTCTCACGTAGCAGTGCGAGGGTTGCTGGCATCATGGTCGCGGCGCCCAGTCCTAGACAGCCGCGGGCGATGACCAGCGCCCAGGCGTGCGGCGCAAAGGCCGCGGCCAGGGAAGAGAAGCCAAAGATTGTCAGGCCCACAAGAAACATCTTGCGGTGACCGATGCGGTCGCCCAGAGTGCCTGTGCCGAGGAGGAGCGCGGAGATCACCAGTGGGTAGGCGTTGATGATCCACAGGCCCTCGAGTTCGGTTGTGTGGAGCTGCTCGCGCAGAACTGGCAGGGCAGTGTAGAGCACCGAGTTATCTATGCCGATGAGTAGTAGGCCGGCGCTGATGATAGCGAGGAAGACCCACCTGTGGGTGACTGGAGTGTGCGGATTAGCCCCCGTGGAAGCGGCGTGGTCGGTACTTGTCATTCCAGTAACTGTAACGAACGTTCGGTTTAGTTACAACTTCTGGAGGCGCGCCGATTTGGGTCTAAAACTTCAACAAAAGTAAGCTAATCCGCCCAAAGTGCCGGTGAAAAAGTGTCTAAGTTGAAGGCGTTGTTGAGTTACGAATTCACGGACGCCGTTCGATCCCCCCCGTGGTGCCCGAGCGGGTAAAGATCAGCTTGGACGCGCTGACTTTACGCTCGGACGTTGTGGCCTATCACCGCCGGGATAGTGATTGGCGCATCCCCGAAAAGCTCCTTCTGATATTCGTTCTGCTCGAAGGCGCCGGCATCGTTATCTCTGATGGTGGCTACATTTGTCAGTTTGCGTGCCGACGGTGCGGAGTCCTTTTGGAGCAGTCCGCCACGGTTTCCCGCAGTGGTGGCCGCGAAAGTCCCTGCACCACGGTTTCCAGCAGCGGTACCCGCGATTCCGCCAGCAGCACCCGTAGCTCCGGTAGTAGCACTGTTGCGCGCACTGATTAGGGAATTCATCAATCCACTTCCGCGCTGTGCAGTGCTATTCGAGGTGTTTGGCAAGGCAGAACCAGTTACCCCGACACCCAAGCCGGTTCCCATCCCGCGACCCGCTGTTGGTGCTGGCATACGACTGGGGCTCGAAGTCAGAACTCCCGAGGCTGGTGGGCGGGAGCTTGCGTTTCCAGAAGACGGCAGGGGCGGGATATTGCCCGCTGGTGTGAGCCCCGGAGTGCGTCCTGCACCGAGGGAGCCAGCCGGTCGGTTGCCGTGAACTCCGTAAGGTGAAGATGCTTGCGGTGATGTGCGTTGAAGTGGGGCGCTCGCGCCCGAAGGAGCGACCATGGCTGGATTCGCCGCGTTCGATTGAGCCATGCCTGATGTACCGGTCGGGGAAGTTGGCGAGATTGTGGAGCTCGTTGGGCTGCTAGGTGATGCGGGGTGCACAGGGGTAGCAGACGGATTAGTAGGGTTCGACAAAGTCGAAGTGCTCGGTTGAGCCTGCGAAGGAGCGGGAGCACTCGCGGCTGTGGATTGTGGTGTTGGAGAATCCGGAACAGTTGAGGTGGCGCCAACTGGTGCGCTGGCGGCCTGCATGCTTCCAGTCATCCCCGCAGGCGAAAGACCGAACTGACTAGTTCCAGAACGCCCGGCGACTGTGGCCCCAACGGAAACCTCGGCAGTCACACCACTTCCGGCATCGGCAGAAACCAGGTTAGGAATTCGAGGAATAGCGGTCTGTAGCTGTGCGGTATACGGGCCAGAGAGAAAGGCTGCTACCTCGGCCTGTTCAAAAGCCTTTTGCGCGCCAGGGTTTGGGAGTGCCTTGGACTCGGCCTCAATCGCAGATAGTGCATTGACGGCCATTGCCTTAACGGACGGCAAAACGGCAAGGTGTCCGGCCATGACCTCAGATGCGGTGGCGATGCTGGTTGCGCGTGCGGCCAGACCTTTCATTGTTGAGTCAGCAGCAGAGAAGACAGCACCGCTGTTGCTCGACACCAAGCCGGATGAGATGGAGGTTAGATTGCTGGCCAACGTGGTCATAGTTTCGGCGAAGTTGTTCCAGTAGGCGATTGCCTCGGCTACGGCACCGTCGTTTGTCGAGGAAAACATGGATAGTAGGGACTTCGCATCAAGACCGAGTTCCGCAGAAAGTGTGACTGGCGCGAAAGTGAGACTTCCAGCTTCAAACATTGGCCGACGCTGAAATACACCGCTTGTTCGCGCTACTTCGGCAATGGAAGCACCGTCACCATTGAACGGGTTAATGCTTCGAAGGATCCGATTCATGGTGGATTCGTGCTCAGTAATCACGCGACGGAAGTCAGCGAGATTTGTTTGCGCCCACGTGAGCTGTTTGCCCAGAGACAATCCGACGGCGGCAGAGCTTCCCGTACTGCCGGAAATTGCGAGACTGTGTTCTGTCGCCACCAGCTGGAGTGACGGAACCTGTGAGTAGCCGGCCAAGTTGGGCTGCATAAATCTGGAACCGCTTGCTAGAACATTCGTAATACTGAACTTCTGGATTGCAGAGTCGATTGTTGGAATTACGGCATGCATCATGATTCTTCCCCCAAGTAATCAATTAACAGCTCATTTACGGGAGCACACAGTTGGTGCTGTGGGTCAGGGCTATCTTGTCCGGTTGTGTCGATAACGAATCCGAGGGCCCCTTGCTCTGTTTCGACAGAAGCAATACAGGCGGAACTTCCTAGCGGTTCTGTTTGAGTGAATGTCACCCAATTGAAAATCCCTTTGTGATGAGCCAAAGGCTCGGCACTGTAGCGTTCGAGTTGTGAATGAGCGACCGCAGCATGCCAGATGCTCAGCAGGCCGGAAGCGTCGGATTCGATAACGCAGCCGATCTGTTTATTACCTTCGATTCGGCCCTCCATGTACGTCTGCTCCCGGAACCCCAGCCTGTCTAAGCGCCCCATAATCTCAGGGTCGTCACACGGATTGGTCAGGACGAATTCGGGTGCGTCGTAGTTGTAGTGCCCATCGGGACCAAGTGGAGCATCACCGGGCTTCGGCGGATTGTTGGGTGGAAGCACACCCGCAGGTAACGTCACGCCCGAGTCAGTAGTGATGGTTGTCGCATTGTCGCCGACAGGTTGAACGTCCTCGCCGGATGCCTCGGTCGATGCGCAACTAGTCCCCGTTACTCCCCATAGAAGTGCTGACACTAGGGCGGCAGTAGTCGCCTTTTTCAATTTTCCCTCCCCAAAGAATTTGTGTGAGAAAGATATAACACTGCGATCACACTCGCGCTTGCTGAGAAGCCGAAAAATAGAGCGACTGTGGATAACTTTTTAGGGGTGTGGACAACGCGGTCGATGCGCAGAACCACGCCTCTGCACAGCCGCAACCTGCACCTTTAGAGTGTGTTCTCCGTGCCGTCGTTAAGCGTTGGCGGCAAACGTGGGTGTAATGACCGAAGTAATCCGAACGATTGGTTAGACTATGAGGCGCATTACAAAACCACGGGAGTGCCAACCGAAATTCCGGCACTGAGAGGACGCTAGGGATCGAGCGTCGACCGGACGAACCTGAATCTGGGTAATACCAGCGTAGGAAAGGGATGTGTTGCTTCATGGCCGCACGTGTATCTGTATCCGCTCCGCCGAAAGAGGGCGAGGTTACAACTGGCCCGATTTACCGCAGCAACAAGCATTACGACGAGGTTGCGTTCAGCAACGATTTCGGTGAGGCGAACCTGCGGATTCCAGTTCGTCGGATCAATCTGACGGACGGTACTCACTTCGATGCGTACGACACCTCGGGTATCTACACCGAGGAAAACCCGGAGCTGAACCTGAAGGAGGGTTTGGCTAAGACTCGTGACTCGTGGCCGAAGGCTCCGGCGGTGCCAGCGGTTGCGGGTTCTGAGGAGGCTCCGAAGGTCAAGACCCAGCTGGCTTGGGCGCGCGCGGGAATTGTCACTCCGGAGATGGCTTTCATTGCTGCTCGTGAAGATGTGGATCCGGAAGTTGTGCGCGAAGAGGTCGCTGCGGGTCGTGCCGTGATTCCGGCGAACCACAAGCACCCGGAGACTGAGCCGATGATTATCGGCAAGCGTTTTGCCACCAAGATCAACGCAAATATCGGCAACTCGGCCGTGACTTCGTCCATCTCTGAAGAGGTGGAGAAGATGGTGTGGGCAACCCGTTGGGGCGCGGACACGATCATGGACCTGTCCACTGGTAAGGACATTCACGAAACCCGTGAGTGGATTCTGCGTAACTCCCCGGTGCCGGTTGGTACGGTGCCGATTTACCAGGCGCTGGAGAAGGTCAAGGGTGACCCGGCCAAGCTGACCTGGGAAATCTACCGCGAAACCATCATTGAGCAGTGTGAACAGGGCGTGGATTACATGACCGTTCACGCGGGTGTGCTGCTGCGCTACGTGCCGCTGGCCGCCAATCGCGTGACGGGCATTGTTTCCCGCGGTGGCTCAATCATGGCCGCATGGTGCCTCGCGCATCACCAGGAGAGCTTCCTCTACACGCGCTTCGCTGAGCTGTGCGACATTCTGGCGCAGTACGATGTCACGTTCTCCCTCGGTGACGGCCTGCGTCCGGGCTCCATTGCCGACGCTAACGATGAGGCTCAGCTGGCTGAGCTGCGCACCCTCGGTGAGCTGACCAAGATTGCCAAGTCCCGCGGCTGCCAGGTCATGATCGAAGGTCCAGGCCACGTTCCGATGCACAAGATCGCCGACAACGTGAAGTGGGAAGAGGAGTGGTGTGAGGAAGCTCCGTTCTACACCCTCGGCCCGCTGGCAACCGATATCGCGCCGGGCTATGACCACATCACCTCGGCTATCGGTGCGGCCATCATTGCGCAGGCTGGCACCGCCATGCTTTGCTACGTCACGCCGAAGGAGCACCTGGGTCTGCCGAACCGCGACGACGTCAAGGTCGGCGTGATTACTTACAAGATTTCTGCGCACGCCGCTGACCTGGCAAAGGGCCTGCCACGCGCTCAGGAGCGTGACGACGCGTTGTCGAAGGCCCGCTTCGAATTCCGTTGGCATGACCAGTTTGCACTGGCTCTGGATCCGGACACTGCGCTGGATTACCACGATGAGACCCTGCCTGCAGAGCCGGCAAAGACCGCGCATTTCTGTTCCATGTGTGGTCCGAAGTTCTGCTCCATGCGTATTTCCAAGGATGTGCAGGACTACGCGAAGGAACACGGTCTGGACTCCGTTGAAGCTATCGAGGCCGGCATGGCTGAGAAGTCCCAGGAGTTCGCTGATCAGGGTGGTCGCGTCTACCTGCCGATTACCGCGGAGTAATTGGTTGCCTCAAAGCTGCTGAAGCAAGCCGCGGTCGAGCTCTATTGGGCTTGGCCGCGGCTTTCTTTTGCTCTCAGCTATTTCTTCCAATCCCAGCGTTGAGACTCAAACGGGGGTGGGTAAGGTGCGCCTTAATAACTAGGTTAGGTGAGCCTAATACGCGGGGTGTACATTGCTTGTATGCACAGTCTGAAGTTCCTGACTTTCGATCATTCCCACCGCCATCTTGCGGGGGCTCACGAAACTCGCCTTTCGTCCGGCTCCGAATCATCGCCCGTTGGAGAAGGCAAGCGTCGACCGGTGAGGCAGAGTGCGCGCAGAGGTGTTACTGCGGTTTCGCTGTCCGGCGCCATGGTCCTTTCAGCGTTTGTGTCCCCAGCAATGGCTGAAACTGCGAAGCCAATCGTGCCAGACAACTTTCCCAATGTGATTAATCCAGCGGAGAACTTCCAGCCGCAGGATCCGCAGTATGTCGAATCCCCGGAAGTTTCTGTCACTTTTGAGGACGGCACACCAGCTGAAGGCGCCACAGTTCATCGCGGCGATGTTCTCATTGTTCGCGGCAGTGGTTTTAATCCGTCGGCCAACCGTGGTGGTTACCCGCTTCCAATTCCTCCGGGTGTGCCCAATGGCGTTTACGTTCTCTACAGTGCGTTCCCAGACTCCTGGAAGCCAAGTGAAGGTGCTCCGTCCTCGTCGCGGAAACATCCGCACGACAACATTGCCTGGGTCACGCCGGCTGGAACTCTCGAGGCGATACCGAACCAGGGCGTCGACATGCGACGTTCTATCGCTCGTCAGGCTACCCCGATGACAGATGATGGTAGCTTTGAGGCCCGCATTGTTGTTGACCCGCCAGAGACTCCAGCTGGTGACAATTGGGGCATTTACATCTACCCGGCAGCCGGCTCCATCAATGAGGCCGAGGAAATCTACATTCCGTTGAATTATTCGGATGCTCCGGGCAAGAATGCCCCGGCTCCCTCCAGCGAGGATTTAGTAATTTCTGTAGCTGCGCTGGAGAAGGTATTCGGCGCACTGGGTGGCGGAGTCACTGCTAAGAACGGTGCTCTAGAGCCTGAGGACGGTGTTGTCTCATTCACCCGCGACAATGACAACAGCGATGCCGAAGGGGAGAGCTACCGCGGAGAAGTTCACTTCACCGCGAAGTTCAGTCTGGTTCATGTGGTCGTTCGTAATCCGCGCATTGAGGACGGCCCGACTGGAAAGATTATTACGGCCGAGGTCTCGCAGGGCTACGATGTCGGTCCGGATGAGATGGAGCGTATGCCCATAGCCGCTGTTGTCAACAGTGATGGCGATCAGCTGATCACGACCATCGGCACTATCTCGCAGTTCCGGTAGTCCCTCCGGCCATCATGGCCGCCAATTGTTGTCCACCTGGCACTTCGTTCAAAGTAAGCCGTCATACCTTGCGGGTTCTTGTGGGGTTGTAACCACTGCCGTATTGGAATCACTACATTAGATAGAGGCGCTTACCAGCGATGAGGAGGAACGTGGGACGGCATAGTCGGGCAGAAGGACCGGTGTCACAGGATGAGGCATCGTCACGGGCTGCGGAGTCGCAACGTGCTGTTGCGGAGTCTCCGTCGCGGGCCTCGCGAAAAATATGGGTTCGCAAACCCAGTCAGGCCCCTGCGCTGACGCAATCGCCTGTGATGAGCTGGCCTCTTATGCTGGTCTCGCTGCTCGGTGGTCTTGCCTCGCTGCTGGCCTGGAATGGCCGCACCCAGCCGGACGATTGGGCGTCGCTCTGGGTGGGCGGGCTACTGATGGACAGGGGACTTGAGTCCCATCTCTATGATGCCGATCCAATCGATTTCACCGCCATGAGCGGAGAGGTCTGGCCACGCCTGGCGCAGGAAGTGTCTGCGCCATTTACGCATCCCTTTGTGCAAAACCCTTTGTTTGCAAAGGCTCTGGGAGCGATATCCCACGTCATGAGCTTTGAAACCTCGGTTGCTTGGTTGCTGTTTCTTTCCGGAACGGCCATCGTGGTCCTGGTCGCAGCTTCCTACCACCTGTGGTTTCGGTCGACCATGCCCTGGGGTATCGCAGCGCTGGTTACCGCATGCGTATTCGCCCTGCCGACCACTCTTAATTCGTTCTGGATTGGTCAGACGACACCGCTGATTGTCGCGGGCGTCGCCTATGGGCTTGCCGCCTCGCGCACTCGTCCTTGGCTCGCGGGCATCGTCCTCGGCATCGTCGCATCCATTAAATTGACTCCGTATGCGCTCATCGCCGTGATGCTCTTTTTCGCTTATCGACGGCGCGCAGCCTTTTGGTCGCTGGCCACCACGGCGGTACTGGCGGTCTGGATGTTTATCCGCATTGACATACCGGTTATTTCGGACTGGATTGATCGAATCGACGACATTGGTGCGTCGGTCTTGGTCGGTGGTGCGAATCAGTCGTTGGCGTCGACTTTAGCCACAGACCTGGGCAATCCTGATTTATTAGTAACAGTGGTTCGTGATTATCCGAGTCACGTGAAAACGATTCCACTGTGTATTGCGCTTGGCGTGGTGTTGATGGTCACGGCAGTTGCGTGGTTGAACCCGGTCTACCGGTTTGAGTTTCTAATCACCGGCGCGTGGCTTATTGCAGCCACATTCTCATCGATTCTTTGGACCCACTACATGTTGATGCTGGTCACGCCTGTGTTCGGTTTGGCCGCCATGGCGCGGAACCGATTGACCAGACAGTGGCCGTATATCGGTATTGCGTTGCTAGTGGTCCTGCTGACGTTCCCTGTGACAAACCCGATTGCTGCTACGCCGTATACCGGCGGATTTGTGTACTCGGGGATTACTGCGATGCTCTTGACGCTGGCATTGATGCTCATTATTGGTGGCTGCCACGCGTTTGCGGTACATCGGTACGGCGATGGTGATGCAGGCGAGGTTGGAGCTGGATTGGGCAGTGAATTAGCTGCCGCGGAGACATTGAAATTTCCTCAGCCAGAGCCAATGGTCTTATTCGACTTGAGGAAGCGCTAGATTTAGCGGCTCAGCATAGAGACGATGTCACGGGCAGACATGTCGCTGTAAATCTCGTTCCGGGCGTTCTTAACCTGGTGGCCGAAGTGGACTGCGTTAGCGTCACTGCTGGTGTCGCGGGTAAGAGCCTCGCGCAGCGGCTGAGAGAAAAAGGCGCGCTTGGTAGTGAAAGAGCGGGGGAACAGGTTTTCAAGGCTCACGGTATAAACCCTTTCTGTGGTCGGAATCCGGTCGGGACTCCGGTTTGAGAGGTTCTGTATTCAAATGGTTTTCTTTGATGCGGTTGCCACTATATGTCTGAATATGCCCGATATCGAGTTAAAACGGGCAAAAGTGACTAAGTGGATACCGTTCCCAACATGAAAGCTGCATCACACTGTGGACCGGCTCAATGCTCGGTCACGGTCAGTTGTGGGCTCCAATACAATGAAATCCGGAATCAAATGTGAAGTAGGAGTTTGGTTATGGCTATTTCTTCGGCACCCACCCCTGAGTCCCCGGATTCGGCGGATACCTCGGAAGCGGCATCGCGCAGAGTTCCGGCGGCAGCGCTCAGTCACGTTGAGGATTTAATTGATTTTGTGGCTGCGTCGCCAAGCTCATTTCATGCGGCACAACAGGTCGTTGACCGTCTGAGTGCAGCCGGTGCCACGGTCATCGATGAGCACGAACAGTGGCCAAGTAAACCCGGTGCCTACGTCCTGCGTCGCGATGGCGCTGCCGTTGCTTGGATCGTCCCGGAGACGCCGGCTGCCGATTTCACCGGTTTCCGTATTGTGGGTTCCCACACGGATTCGCCCGGTTTTCGTGTGAAGCCCAACGCGCGCACCTCCGCCGCAGGCTATGCGCAGGTCGCCGTTGAAGTCTACGGCGGCGCGTTGTTGGGAAGCTGGACCGACCGCGAAATTGAGTTCGCCGGTCGGGTAATTGATAAAAGCGGCAATGAGCACCTTGCTCGCACTGGCCCGGTTGCGCGCATCCCGCAGTTGGCTATCCACCTCAATCGTGCGGTTAACGAAGAGGGGTTGAAGCTCCACAAGCAGAATCACACTGCACCAATCATCGGACTGGATACTTTCGGCACCGATGTGTACCAGGTCATCGCCAATGCTGCGGGCCTGTCTATCGACGACATCGTCGCCTGGGACCTCATTTCCTTCGACACTCAGCAGCCGCGCACCTTCGGTGCTCACGATGAGTTCCTGGCTTCGGGCCGACTCGACAACCTGCTCAGCGTCCACTCCTCCCTGGTCGCCTTCGAGACCTTGCTCCGCCAAAACTGGAGCACGTCAACCACCATCCCCGTCATGGTCGCTTTCGACCACGAGGAAGTCGGGTCCGCCTCCACCACGGGCGCTGCAGGGCCACTGCTTGCCGACGTTCTGTCCCGCATCGCAGCGGCCACAGGCGCTGACCTGGAACGCACCCAGCAGCTCTACCGCGGTTCCATCTGTCTCTCGGCCGACGGCGCACACGGTGTGCACCCGAACTATGCAGGCGAACACGAGCCGGGGCACCAGCCGGAACTCAATGCTGGCCCAGTGGTAAAGATCAATGCCAACCAGCGCTACGCCACCACGGCGGTTGGTCAGGCCGAGGTTGTCCGAATCGCAGCGGAAACCTCCAAGCGCATTGGCCAGGAAGTGCCGGTGCAGTATTTTGTCTCTGCGAACCACAAGCCATGTGGCTCCACTATCGGCCCGATCACTGCAACGCGACTGGGTATCGACACCATTGATATCGGAGCTGCGATGGTTTCCATGCACTCGGCACGTGAGATGTGCGGCACGATTGATCCATGGTGGTTGGCCGAACTCACCGTGGATTTCTGGGGTGCCGGAAACTAGCAGCTCGCGTGCAGCGCTTAAGTCACCTCTAGCAGGGGAGATGTCGGGGCGCTGTGGCCGTCGTGAAGCGAAAGTGGGTGAGGGAATTTCCGTAGCTGCTCGTCGTGGAGCCTATTTTCTGTCATGCTATGAACCATGACTGATGCTAACGACACCCTGCCGTCGCACCGCCTTGAAGTACCTATCGAAGAGGCGGTGGCATGGCGTCGCCAACTGCACCAGAATCCGGAGCTGAGCTTCCGGGAGTACAGGACCTCGGACATGATTGAGGATCTGCTCAATCAATGGGACATCCCGACGTACCGGTTAACCCCGACGTCCGTAATTGGCGTCATCGAGGGAACAGCGGGCGACCCCAGCACTGGCCGTGTGATTGGCTACCGCGCGGATATTGACGCGCTGCCGATTCAGGAGGAAACGGGACTGCCGTACGCCTCGCGCACGCCAGGTGTGATGCACGCCTGTGGCCATGATGTGCACACGGCGATGCTGCTGGGCACGGCGAAGGTACTCTCTGGAATGCGCGATCAGCTGCACGGCAAGGTGCTGTGCATCTTCCAGCATGCCGAAGAAATGCTGCCAGGCGGTGCTCGTGAGCTGGTCGACAAGGGTGCCGCCGATGACTTGGATGAGGTCTATGCCTTCCACGTCGCGCCGCATCCGGTAGGGCATGTCGGAATTTGCGCTGGGCGAGTGACAACCATGTCGGGCATCGTCTCAATCGCGATTCGTGGCCGTGGCGGTCACTCCTCGAACCCACAGCTGTCGATTGACCCGGTGCTCATCGCCAGTGAGGTGACTCTCATGCTGAACACGATTGTCTCCCGCGATGTGGATCCGAAGCACATGAATATCGTCAACGTCGGCTCACTGCATTCAGGTGAGGCCGGCAACGTGATTCCGGATACGGCCAACCTGGAAGTGTCCATCCGCTCGGTGGATGAGGCCGACTGGGAGATTGTCTGCCAGCGTATCGAGGCCGTCGTCAACGGCGTCTGCCAAGCTCACGGCGCACAGGCGACTTTTGACTGGCAGATTCCGTACCCGATGGTGGTCAACGCCGATATTGCAGTCAATCGTGCCTGGCATGCGGCGACGAAGGCGGTTGGCAACTCCAAGGTGTTCGCTGCCGATCCGTGGGCTCCTTCGGATGACTTCTCGTATTTTTCCCGTGAAGCGCCGGGCTGTTACATGTTCCTCGGCACCGGTGGCCCGGAAGCGGGTAATCCCTTCTTTCTCCACAATTCCAAGTTTAAAATTGTGGAGAGAGCCATGGTCAATGGCATGCGCACGGAAATCCAAATCGCGCTCGACGCACTGAACCCGTCGAAGAATCATCCGCCGGAGCGCCCTGCCACATCTCCGACCATGCCCGCAGCAGGTTCCGTGCCTCCACGGCCGCGGAAGGCAGGCCTTGGCACGCCGCAGTCGCATGCGGGCCAGGCGCGGGCGTCGTCAAGCGAATCGGCGGGGGAGACCTCACCGAGTCCTGAGGCGGCGGCATCAGATAATTCCAATCAGCCTCAGGCACCTAGAGAGGATGCATAGGACAATGTCCACGACCCCCAACGCCCCTGATAAGACGCTCGCTGCCGCACCTGAGTGGTCGAAGTGGGCGATTGGATGGCACGTCTATCCACTGGGGTTTGTGGGAGCGCCCATCCGTGAGAAGGATCGAGGCGCCGCGCCGGTCAATCGAATTCGCAAACTGATTGACTGGCTTCCGTACGTCCAGGAGCTCGGGCTCAACGTCCTGCAGCTGGCTCCAGTATTCGAGTCGACTAGCCACGGCTACGATACCGAGGACTACTACCGCATTGACTCGCGCCTGGGGACCGAAGAGGATATGAAGGCTGTCATCGAAGCTGCCCATGAGCGCGGCATCAAAGTGCTTTTCGACGGCGTCTTCAACCACATCGGGTCAGAGGCGCCCGCGCTGAAGACCGCGAAGGAAAACCCTGACTCTGAAGAAGCGCAGCTCTTTGCGTTTACGCACTCAGATGGCGACATGACCGCGCCGGTGTTTGAGGGCCATGAGAGTTTGGTCGAATTCGATCACACCAGTGACGCGACTGTTGATTTTGTCGTCAACGTGATGAATTACTGGCTGGCGCGGGGGATTGACGGCTGGCGACTGGATGCGGCCTACGCAGTGGACCCACAGTTTTGGCACAAGGTTTTGCCTCGAGTGCGCGCTGAGCACCCGCACGCCTTTATCTACGGCGAGGTCATCCACGGTGACTATGCGGAGATTGTGTCGGTGTCCGGCATGGACTCGGTGACGGAATACGAGCTGTGGAAAGCGACCTGGTCTGCGCTGAAGGAGGAAAACTTCTTCGAGTTGGACTGGACTCTGAAGCGCCATAACACCTTCGCGGAGTCTTTTGTGCCGGTGACGTTTGTGGGAAACCACGATGTTTCACGCATTGCGACGCAGGTAGGGGCCGACAAGGCCGTGCTGGCGGCGACGGTGCTGTTTACCGTGGCCGGTGTGCCGCTGGTCTACTACGGCGACGAACAGGGCTACACCGGTCTCAAAGAGGAACGCATCGGCGGTGACGACCAGATTCGTCCAGTGTTCCCGGATAGTCCGGAGGAACTCTCTGCGCTTGGTGAGGACCTCTACCGCGCTTACCAGCAGCTCGTTGCGGTGCGACGCCGGTTCCCATGGTTGCACTCCGCTCGCGTGGAGACTGATGAATTGCGCAATGGTTTTCTTCGCTACCGCGTGACCGCAACCGACGCGGCGCTCGTGGACGATGCTGCCGAGGCCTTGGGCGAGACTGGAGCTTCCGGCGAGATGCCCTCGCTCGTTGTCGAGCTGAACCTGGAAAACGGCGCAACCAGCGCCGTGATCCGTGATGGTGACCACGTGGAATTTGAGTTTTCCTAGGCTCTCTTGGCGGCTCTAGGCTGCCCTCGGAGAACCAAAACCGCCCGGACACAATGTCCAGGCGGTAATTCTTTCGTGCCCCATCGATGAGTGGGCACAAGGGGTAGTGACTGCGTTTATGTTTGCTGGCTACCCCTGTTTTCGCAGATGCAGTGATTACATCTCTGCGGTCTCAGCAGGGGTCATCTCGTCGGAGGATGCCGGAGTGGTGGCCTTCTGCTCGAAGGTCTCCGACGGGTTGGCCTGGTCGCCGACCTTCACGTCCGAGTCAACCTGATTCGGGGGAGAGCAAGCGACCAGGGCTGCTGCGGCAATGGCGGATGCGGCGATAGCGCCGGCGATGCGGTTACGCATGGATGTGGCTCCTCTGTCGGAAAAACAATAGCTACAAGGGGCTAATAAACTTTTCTCACATTATCTTAAAGCAATATCTTAGAGGATTCTTAACGGCTTGCGGGAACCAAGGGGCCAATCGCCCCCGCGCCGATGCATAGGGTTGCCCCCGGAGTCGCCTTTTCCACATCGACATGGAGAGTATTTCCGCCACCGTTGAGGTACACATAGCGCGGTCGCAGATCGTTGTTCATCTTCACGACTGTGGAACCACCGCGGGTTTGCTCTTCAGTCTCGAAAGGATTGGGGAGCGACAGGCGCACATCCATGTCCTCGGAGGCGGTGGCCGGGAACTCAAGCACCCAGTCACCGAGCTTGATGATGTTCTCCAACTTGATGTCCTCCGACGCGGTGCCGTCCTCGCCAACTGTGATGCGATGGCCACACTGCTCGACAGGGCCGTCGGTGACACGGGTGACCTCGGAGACCTTGGCGTCGATAAGCGAACCGTCTGTATTGAACATGCGCGGGTGACCGGTGACGCGCTCAAACGGCGGGCGATCGGAGACCGCATCAAACACCCGCGAGTACATGTTCATCGGAGCGGCGACGGGCACGAGAACTTCGAAGGGGACGGGCTGGTCGATGAGATTGTAGTCGATCGCCTTGTCGGGGCCAGCGGCATCGGCTTCCTCGCGCAGCGCGGACAGCGACGCCTTGGTGTTGCCGATCCACTCCATTGCGATGTCATCAGACCAGGCATTGCGGTAAGTGACCACGGAAATCGTGGAGGTGACAGCCAGCGCGATGCCCAGCGACCAAATCAGAATGTGCGTACGAGCCGGTAGCAGCGCTGGCGCCTCGTCCTTCGGTGGGAGTCCAGCCAGGGAGATCGCGACGCAGATTACGATCACGAGCGCGACATCAGAGTAGTAGTGCAAAGTGTGCGCCAGCACGCCAGAGGTGTTCTCTCCCGAGCGGAACAGGGTGATGGCGAACAAGGTGGTGAACATGTACGCCACCGATAGCGTCCACGGAGCCCAGCCACGGTAATCGCGGCCGATGAGGGTGGCGGACAGAATCAACAGGATAATGCCGCCGAGAGTAATCAGCTGAGACGAAGCGGAGGCAAACGGCTGTCCCGGAGCCCAGCGTTCCCAGCTTGTTGGTCCGCCGATGATGCCGGCAAAAATCTGGCCGAGGCCGTTGAAGAACAGTTCGGGCTGTAGCTTGTCGGAAATGAAGCCAGTGGTTTCGGCGGGGCCGAAGTAGTACCACAGTGCCCAGGTGCCGGTCAGCAGCATCGATGGGATCCAGATGACGAGGCCACGGCGGAGAACCTGCAGGATATTTCTGCGTTCCATGTAAGCCAACGTGACGACAACCAGCATGGAAATCGGCGCGATAGCCAGGGACTTCTCAAAGAACCCGAGCGCCACGGCCAGCAGCACGAACAGGCCTACGGCCTCCCACGGGCGAGGGCCGAAGGAACGACGCATAGTCGTGCGAATAGCGACAATCATGAAAACCACGAATGCTAGGTGGAACGGCTGGGAATTGGCCGCGGCCGACCACCAGGTGTCGCCCGGAAGCATCAGCGGTGTCCAGGCGACGACCGTGATGAGGAAGAGAGACACCAGCGTGCGGCCGGTGAGAAGCTCAAAGAGTTTAGCTGTGGCGTATGTCAGCACTACCGACATCACGGCCATGGTGATAGCCGGTAGCCACCAGTTCCACGGCGCGATGAGGTGATAGAGGCCTTGCACCAAGAAGGCCAGTGGTGCAAGGTGCCCGTCGTGATCCTGAAGCAGGTAGTCCTTGCTCAGCAGTGGGGTGTCGTAAAGATGGCCAACAATGATGAAGTCATCCCAGTAAAAACCATGGCTAGTCAGCACCAGAATGCGAGCGACAAGCTGTATCGCAATAACAACTCCGATGAGTGGCCACCATTGCTTCGCAGACAGGTCAAGTCTCTCGCCCCACGTCAATGTGGGCATGTAGTATGGGCGAGAACTTTCCTGCTCAGCGGTGTTGTCAGCACCAGGGGCCTCGGCAGTTTTCACTGCGGAATCCGCGACTGTCCCCTCATCGCCCACTGTCGGCGTATGAGGGGTTTGGGCAGTTGGGGTATCTCCTGTAGATGACCGCTCGGCTTTAGTCATGGTTCCTTATGTTATCTAGGCCATCTGCTGGGCGCGGTAGGGTAGGCAAAAGTTAGTGCTTAGGGCGTGTCGACACAGGCTTCATACGCCGCTAATGAATACATCAATAATGTTTGAGCAATACCGCTCGAGTTAAAGAAAAATAGGAGCAAGTGGGATGACGCAATCGGCGAGTGCAGCGCGCGCTAACTTCTCGTGGCGCAATATTGACATCATCATTGCAGCTGTTATCGGCGTGGCCGTCGGCCTGATTTTTGTTATCTGGAACATCATCGGCGGTGCGGGCTATGAAGCAGTCAACGCGCTTACTCCTGGTCTTGGCGGTTTGGTCGCTGGTATGTGGTTCCTCGGTGGTCCGCTCGGCGCGTACATCATTCGCAAGCCGGGTGCAGCTATCTTCGTCGAGGTAATCGCGGCGACGGTTTCAGCACTGATCGGTAACCAGTGGGGTATCCCCACCCTGTACTCAGGTTTGGCGCAGGGGCTCGGCGCGGAGCTGGTGTTCCTCATTCTGGCGTATAAGAGCTACAACCTGGCCACCGTGGTTATCTCCGGTCTCATGGCAGGTGTCGGCGCATGGACTTTCGAGCTTTTCACTGGAAACCTGGCCAAGACTTTCGAATTCAACGTCATCTATCTGATCTCCACGGCGCTGTCGGGTGCCGTCCTCGCCGGTCTGCTGGCTTACTTCCTGGCTAAGGCACTGGCGGCAACTGGAGCGCTGGATCGTTTTGCCATCGGGCGAGAGCGGCACGACGACGTCTAGGAAAATCGATGACAGATGAGGCGTTGACGCGGGGGCCGTCGTCAAGCGGAAATGTCCCTGCGGTGAGCGCGCGGGGGTTCGGATATCGGCACGCGGGGCGCAAAGCTGCGGTACTGAACGACATCACGCTGGACATCGAGCGCGGTGAAAAGGTGCTGTTGCTCGGCGCGTCGGGGATGGGGAAGTCGACGCTGCTCGCCGCTATTGCTGGTGTGCTTGGCGACGACGCCGATGGCGAAGCCACCGGAAAGCTCCTGATTGAAGGTCGTACTCCTGCTTCCGCACGGGGTTCGGTGGGCTTGGTGCTGCAAGACCCTGACTCGCAGACGATTAGTGCTCGCGTTGGCGACGATGTTGCTTTTGGTGCGGAAAACCTGGGCGTTGCCCCAGCTGAGATTGGCAACCGAGTGCGCGCCAGCCTGGATTTGGTGGGGCTGGATTTGCCGCTGGATCATCCCACGCACAGACTTTCGGGTGGGCAGAAGCAGCGCCTCGCATTGGCAGGTGTGCTGGCAATGGGCGCACGGGTCATTTGTTTGGACGAGCCGACGGCCAACATCGACCCGGCCGGTGTGCCGGTACTACGCGATGCTGCGATTACCGCGGCGGAGAGGACCGGTGCGGCACTGATTGTGGTCGAGCATCGAGTGGATGCGTGGGTCGATGTGGTCGACCGCATCATCGTGCTGGGCCGCGGAGGTGTGATTGCCGATGGTGCACCGCATCGGGTCTTGGAAGACTACGGGCAGGCTCTGACGGATGCTGGGGTGTGGATTCCGGGTGCTCCGCCCGCGCTGCCGGACGCGCGTTCAGTTGCCTGCGACCAGGACGGGCACCCTAGCGGTGACATCGCAATCGAAACCCGTGGGCTGGACATCGGCTATGGCGCGAAGAAGTCGTGGTTCAGGGGTAGCGAAACTGTTGAGCCTATTGCTCGCGATGTATCAGTTTCTATTCCATCTGAAGCTTCCACCTGCATCGTTGGTCACAACGGCAGCGGGAAGTCCACGTTAGCGCTGACGCTCGGCGGCCTGCTTGAGCCGATGGCGGGCACGGTCCAAGTGGCCGGCAGCGGTAGTGCGCCGTGGAAATGGCCGTCGAAGAAGTTGGCTACTCGGATTGGCACGGTCTTCCAAGACCCCGAGCACCAATTCGTCACCGGCACAGTGCTGGAAGAGTTGCAGCTTGGCCCGAAGCTTGTCGGTGTCAACGCTGATAAGCGCATCGAGGAATTACTTGAGCGGCTGCGGCTAACGGCCCTGACCAAGGCGAATCCGTTCTCACTCTCGGGCGGTGAGAAGCGACGTCTGTCGGTGGCGACCATGCTGGCGACAGCGCCGGATATTGTGCTTCTCGACGAACCGACGTTCGGCCAAGACCGCCGGACATTCACCGAGCTGCTCACTTTGCTTCGCCAGCTTGCTGACGACGGCCGAACTGTTATTTCGATTACCCACGATCCGTTGGTGGTCCAAGCGATGGGGGACTACGTCGTTGACATGGATATGTTTCATCCGGAGTGGCCAGGCCCTGCGGCGCCGGGACAGCGTGGTTCAGGGGAGCAGGCCGGTCCGAGCAGCAATAGCGGTTCGCGCGGCCAGGGCGAAGCAGGAGGGAAATCGTGACTGAAGTCGGTTCCGCCGGTACGGCTGAAGGTACGCAGAGCGCCATTTCGAGTAAGCAGCCTTTCCTCGCGACGGTCAACCCGGTGGCGAGAGTACTGGGCCTATTCTTGCTCACCACACCACTGCTGATTTCCATCGACTGGGTCTCCGCAGTGGTTGCGCTTGTCTGCACGCTTTTCTTGGTGCCGCTGTCGGGTTTGGGTTTTCGTCGTTTTCTAGGACGCAGCCTGCCACTTCTTATTGCCGCGCCCATCTCAGGAATCTCGATGGCGCTCTACGGCAACCCGGAGGGCAAAGAGTATTTCTCCTTTCTGCTTGCGCATGTGACGGATAATTCCATTTCCCTGGCCATCGCGATTATGTTGCGTGTGCTGGCTATCGGTACTCCAGTTATCGTGCTGACAGCCAATATCGACCCCACCGATTTGGGCAATGGGCTGGCGCAGATTCTCAAGCTGCCCAGCCGGTTTGTGCTGGCAACGGTGGCGAGTCTTCGACTCGTCGGCCTGTTCATCAGCGATTGGCAGGCGCTGACCCGAGCCCGTCGCGCACGCGGTTTGGGTGACCACGGCGCAATCCGCCGCATTATTTCCCAGGTGTTCGCTCTGCTGGTGTTCGCGCTGCGCCGCGGCACCAAACTGGCTACAGCCATGGAAGCCCGCGGCTTTGGCGCACCGATTAAGCGTACGTGGTGGCACACCTCGACATTGGCCGCGCGTGACTATGTCACCATGGCCGCCTGCCTTGCCATTGCCGTCGCAGCAATCGGTATTTCCGTGTGGGCCGGGGAGTTCCGCTTCCTGGGCGTGGCGTAGCAAAGGCGTTTCAATCACGATGATTCTGCTTATCGACGGCCGTTCCGGCAGTGGCAAAACCACCTTTTCGGCAAAGTTGCACAGTATCCTCGGTTGGCCAGTTATCCACTTGGAGGATGTCTATCCGGGCTGGTACGGCCTGCAGAAAGCATCGGCCGAAGTCGCGGAGACCATTTTGAACCCCGCTCTACCGGCCGACAAGCGCGGGTATCGCCGTTGGGACTGGTACGCCAGTGAATTCGCCGAGTGGGTCCCCACGCCACCGGACTCCTCGCTCATCGTTGAAGGCTGTGGCGCTGTCACTGAAGCTAACCTTGCCGCTGCCCGCGCCATCGGCGACGGCAACGCCTGGGGAGTCTGGGTAGAGCTGGACACGCAGACTCGATTTGCCCGCGCCATGGCTCGCGACGACCACTTCGAGGAACACTGGGACATGTGGGCCGAGCAGGAATCCCAGCATATGGCGAAGCACAATCCGCAACAGCTCGTCGACTGGACCATCAACGTCCCAGAACAGTTAACGTGGAAGCTCTGATGAGAAAAACACTCGCGTGCCTCGGTGCAGGCTTCGGTTCCATGCTCCTCGTCGGCGGACTACGCGTCGCCGCTAATTCGGAGCTACGCCCACCACGCCTGCCCAATCGCAGACCTCCGCGGTGGGTTCTTCCCACAGTAGGTGCCGCGTGGACACTGGCCAGCTGCCGCGCCTACTACGCTCGCGCATCGCATCGCTTGACGACGCCCCTGCTCGCCGGCCTCGCAGTACCAGGAGCCGCAGCGATCGTTTTCGAGGCCGTTCGTCTTCGATGTGCAGCCAAAAAACCAACTCTGCCGCCACACACCGTGGTTGTACTGGGATGCGGATTGAAGAACAATCGGCCCTCGGCCCTGCTGGCCAGAAGATTACAGCGAGCAGTCTCAGCGTGTGATGAGCGTACCGAGCGAATCATCTGCTCCGGTGGGGTCGGCAGTGAAGCGGTGACAGATGCCACCTGCTCCGAAGCGGACGCCATGGTGGAGTGGTTGGAGGCGAACGCCGGGGACGTCGTAAAGCGTGGCGACATCGAGTTGATCCCCGAGGACCAATCGACGAATACGTCGGAAAACATTGACTATGCGTGCGAGTTGATGCGCGGCATGGACGGTGCGTTGAGCGCTGGAACGGTAGTTGTGACCAGTGATTTTCATGCGCCACGGGTAGCGAAGCTCATGCGCGAACGGGGGCTGGAACCCTGGTGTGTCGTCGGCGCCTATACGCCGTTGAGGTACTGGGCGACATCGCTGCTGCGGGAATTCCTCGCGCAGTTTATTCTGTGGGCGCCGAGCGGCAACGCGAGAATTTTACGAATTTCGCGGGTGCAACAAAGTGTTAGCCATTAGTATTAAACGAAGATAATTACGTCGTGCGGTGATAGTGCTGCGTAGAAATGCGTAGAGCGCGATATCGAACACGACATCGGAATCATTAAATCGGGAGGAACACCCACATGGCTTTGACCCCAGGATTCGACCTGTTCCAGCTGCCAGAGGAGCACCAGGAGCTCCGCGCCGTTATCCGTGATCTGGCGGAGAAGCAGATTGCTCCGTACGCAGCGGACGTCGATGAGAACGAGCGTTTCCCGGAGGAGGCCCTGAAGGCTCTCAACGAGGCTGGCTTCAACGCCGTCCACGTGCCGGAGCAGTTCGGTGGTCAGGGTGCGGACTCGGTTGCGGCCTGCATCGTCATTGAGGAAGTTGCTCGTGTCTGTGGCTCGGCTTCTCTTATCCCGGCTGTGAACAAGCTCGGCACTATGGGCTTGATCCTCAAGGGCTCCGACGAGCTGAAGAGCAAGGTCCTGCCGGACATCGCCAACGGTGAAATGGCTTCCTACGCACTGACTGAGCGTGAGGCCGGTTCGGATGCCGGTTCCATGAAGACCCGCGCGGTCCGTGAGGGCGATGAGTGGGTCCTCAACGGCTCCAAGTGCTTCATCACTAACGGTGGCCGCTCCACCTGGTACACCGTCATGGCTGTCACCGACCCGGAGAAGGGTGCCAACGGCATCTCTGCATTCATGGTCCACAAGGACGACGAGGGTTTCCGCGTCGGTGGCCTGGAGCACAAGCTGGGTATCAAGGGTTCCCCGACCGCGGAGCTGTACTTCGAAAACTGCCGCATCCCGGCTGACCGCATCATCGGCGAAGAGGGCACCGGTTTCAAGACTGCCCTGGAGACCCTGGACCACACTCGCCCGACTATTGGTGCACAGGCACTGGGCATCGCGCAGGGTGCTTACGACTACGCTGTTGGTTACGTGCAGGAGCGCCAGCAGTTCGGCAAGCCGATTGCTGCTTTCCAGAACACCCAGTTCATGCTGGCTGACATGCGTATGAAGATCGACGCTGCTCGTCTCATGGTCTACACCGCAGCCGCTAACGCTGAGCGCGGCACTGCTGAGGGCGGCGCTCGCCTGGGTCTGATGGCCGCAAACGCCAAGACCTTCGCCTCTGACGTTGCTATGCAGGTCACCACTGATGCCGTGCAGCTGCTCGGCGGTTACGGCTTCACCCGTGACTTCCCGGTTGAACGCATGATGCGTGACGCCAAGATCACCCAGATCTACGAGGGCACTAACCAGATTTGCCGCATGGTCGCAGGTCGCCAGATTCTCGCAGACGCACAGAAGCGCTAATCACCAGCGCAAACGCTAAGCCCTCGCTACCAAGGCGAGGGCTTTTTCATGCTGCCACATCACTCAGGATTTGTCGCTTAACCCCAATGCGCGCTAGTGACTGCGTTTATGGTCGGCGGCGGTGGGGCGATGCGAGTTACTGACTGCGTTTATGACAAAAATGGCCCGAAAAACGGCT